>JAITNS010000030.1 GCA_031290315.1 Puniceicoccales bacterium | reverse complement strand
TCTAGGGCCATAAAGGAGGTCCAGGGGATACTATCCCCTGGCGGGGTATGGGGCGGAGCCCAATATTTCATATTTTTTTCACTAATTCCTTTTAGGAAAATTTTCATAAAAAATCAACGCTTTCTACTTGACACTACACCCCCTACTCCATAAGGTGCCTAATCAGTCGAAAACTTTACGTGCTAATTCTGACGGAGTAGTCGTACTCCGTTATTTTTTTACTCGTAAAGCACCGCCTCTATATCATATGAAAACTGGTAGTGAAATTTTAGCTGTCCTCGAATATATGGAAAAAGAGAAGGGTATTCCCCGTACCCTCCTTATCCAAACTATCGCCGACGCTATCCGCTCCGCCGCCCTTAAAAGTATCAATGCCGGTTATGATGTTCGCGTCGATATTAATCCTAAAACGGGCCATCTCCAAGCGTGGTCTGTCCTCGAAGTTGTCGACTCTATCAGCGATCCCTCGGCTCAGATCCATGTCTCTAAAGCAAAATATATTAACCCTACCGCCAATGTGGGCGATGTCATTGAAAAAGAGATCGACCCTGCCTTTCTCGGCCGTATCGCTGCCCAATCCGCTCGCCAAGCAATTACCCAAGGTATCCGCCACTTCGAACGTGAAAAATTATACGACGATTTTAAAAATTCTGTGGGCGATGTAATTAGCGGTATTGTTCGCCGCCAAGATAATGGTAATATTTACATCGAACTCGGTAAATCAGAAGCTACATTACCTAATAAGGAACGTATTCCTGGCGAAGAATATATGCCAGGCGATCGGGTCTGCTGTCTTCTACTCCGTATCGACCATAACCCCTATGGCCCAGAAATTATTCTTAGTCGCTCACACCCTAAATTCGTCCGCCGTCTCCTCGAACTCGAAGTCACTGAAATCGCTGATAATACTGTTGAAATCTATAATATGGCTCGCGAACCAGGTTACCGTACTAAGATTGCTGTCCACAGCACTGACCCTAAAGTAGATGCCGTAGGTTCATGCGTAGGTGCTCGCGGGGTACGTATTCGAAGCATTGTCAAAGAACTGGGAGGTGAAAAGATTGATATCATCCGCTACTTCGAAGATCCCATCGAATTTTTACAAGAGGCGATCCATCCTGCTATCGCCCGTAATATTTGTGTCGATGCCGATAATCGCCAAATTAGTTTCGAAGTAGGCGAAGAAGATCTAGCGGTAGCGATTGGTAAACGTGGGCTCAATGCCCGATTAACGTCGCGATTAATGAATTGGAAACTTGATATAAAGAAAGCGGAATCTGAAAAGGAGAAAAAATTAAATAAAAAGATTCAACAGGCCACTGCGGGCCTCAATAATATTCCCGGGATCGACGGCGATCTCGCCCAACGCCTCGTAGCGTGTGGGTTCACGGATCTGGAAGTATTCGATGACGTAGCTCCAGAAGATCTCCAAGATGCCGGATTTTCTAGCGAAGAAGCACAATTCATCCTTGAAAATATAAAAAATTTCAGAGATTCTCAGTAGAAGAGTAATGAGTGTTCGTTTATACCAGTTAGCACGTGAATTAAGGATGAGCAGTAAGGAGGTTATGCAGCTACTTCATGAACGCGGCCTAAAAGTCACAACCGCTTCTAGCTCTATCCCTAATATTTATGCCCATGCTCTCATAGAAGAATTACACCAGGGTAAACAATTGCCTAACATAATAACTGAATTACCTCAAACAACCCCGATAAACGAAACATTGGGAACAAAAAAATCGATAAAATCAGAAAAAGCGCCTCCAATAGGGAAAATAATTCCATTCGAAAAACTTACTTCCATTGAGCAACCAGTAGCGATAGAAGAAACAAGTGAAATAGCTCAAGTAACGGTACCCGAACAAACAAGTGAAGCAAATGAATCCGAAGAGATAGTGCCCATGGAGCAATCGTTCGAAAACAAAAAATTAAGCAACGCGAATCAAACAATCGAAGTAAAGCGCTTGACTAAGAGCGAATCACTAGGCGACAATCCTTCTTCTAAGCCTATACAAAATCAGCCACTAGTTTATAATGTTGGAAAAACTTTGCAATCGCAGGTCTTGGAAAAAACTCAACAACAAATCGAGAAGAAGCCACAATCGCAGGTTAGAAATTCGCAACCGCAGATTGGAAGAAATCTGGAATTGCAAGACGAAAGCAAACACGAACAAGTTACTGAAAAATCATCGGAGAGTGATCCATTAGATGAAGTTGCTGCCGAACTTCAGAAACATAAGAACCAAACTAATAGCGCTGATTCTCCAACACATAGTGCGCCTTTACCGAAAAAATTTATAAAAATCCCGATTGCCCAACCTCCTCCTAAAGCTCCCATGGTATTTGTTTCGGACAATACAAGGGTTTCAGAAGTAAGTACGGTAGGGGTAACGAAAACGCAACCCGACGAGAAGGAGCAAAACGAAGGAATGGGTGTTATATTTAAGAATGCGACCGAAACGCAATCGGTTGCGACGGAAGCAAATGTAGTTTTTGAAAAAAGCGTGACACAAGGAGCCGTAAAATCGGAAGCAGGTATAATGTCAGATGTGAATATATCATCGGGAACAAATGTGGTTACGGATCGGAAGACGGAATCAAGTGACTCTCGAATAACTCGTAAAAAAGCACCGCCTATTGGCTTCAATGAAAAACGTGCGGCGCCAACGGTACACTTTCAATTTACACCGCGAAATCAAAATAAAGGGGAACTTTTTAATGCGATTAAGATACCGGGAATTGCGGAAGGAGCGAAAAGAACGGAGCCAAAGGCATTAATATGTAAAGCGCCTTTACTGGTACGTGACTTTGCACAGAAGATCGGCTTAAAGCCTTTTCAATTGATTTCCGAATTGATGCGACAAGGAATATTTGCGTCAATGAATCAACAAATCGTGGATGAGATCGCGATCAATATCGCTGCTAAGCATGGATTTAAGCTAGAGATACGACAAAAAGCAGATGCTAGTAAACAGAATATTCCCAGAGTAAAAGTAGAGGTGCCCAAAGAATTGTTACCGCGACCACCGATTGTTTGTGTATTAGGGCACGTGGATCACGGGAAAACGACATTATTGGATAAAATTCGCCATACGAATGTAGTTGCTGGAGAAGCGGGGGGCATTACGCAGCATGTCGACGCCTATCAAGTGGAGCACGAAGGGAAGAAGATTACATTTTTAGACACTCCGGGTCATGCAGCATTTTCGAATATGCGGGAACGTGGGGCGAATATTACGGATATTGCGATTTTAGTGGTGGCGGCCGATGACGGTTTTATGCCGCAAACCGATGAAGCTTTAAAATTCTCACAAAAAGCAGGCATTCCGGTAGTTGTCGCGATTAATAAAATCGACGCCAAGGGCGCAAATATCGACCGCGTTAAACAACAAATGCAACAACGAGGACTTTCCCCTGAAGATTGGGGCGGTGATACATTATGTGTAGGAATTTCGGCGCTAAAGGGTACGAACATCGATGCATTGCTTTCGGCGGTATTATTACAGGCGGAGATCATGGAATTGAAAGCGGATTACAAATGTCCTGTGGCAGGAGTAATCGTTGAGTCACAGATTGATGTAGGACGTGGGGTGACTGCAGCAGTAATTATTGAACGCGGTACCCTAAAGATGGGCGACGCTATTGTTTGTGGTTCGGAATATTGTCGCATACGTTCGATGTTAGATGAGCAATTAAAGTCCGTGAAAGTAGCAACTCCAGCCATGTCTGTAAAAATTATCGGTTGGAGTGGCATGCCTAAGGTAGGGGATGGATTTGAGGGTGTACAGGATGAAAAAATAGCGAAAAAGCAAGCCGAAGAAAATGCAAATGCTGTAAAATTTCACGAAACGGAACCTACTAAAATTGCCAATGTTAAGACATTATTTGAGGCGATTGCGTCGCAAAAACAAAAAGTATTAAAAATTATCGTAAAATGCGATGTACATGGAACACAAGAAGCACTTGTTGATTGTCTCAATGTAATTAAAAGCGATAAAGTGAAGCTTGATATTTTGAGTTCAGGGATTGGGGCGGTATCGAAGAATGATATTGAATTTGCGAGTTCGTCGGAAGCTTTGGTAATTGGTTTCAATGTGAAGATGGATAATGGTGTAGCTCCACTCGCTAAAAATAAAGGCGTACGTGTCATCTTACATAATATTATTTATGAGCTTATCGATCGTGTTAAAGAAGAGATGGCGGAATTACTTGATTACGAATATTCCGAGAATCATTTAGGGACTGCCGAAGTACGCCAAGTATTTCAATTAGCGCGAACTACGATTGCCGGGTGTATGATCATCGCAGGACAAATTGCGCGCGATAAACCGGCTCGTGTTTGTCGCAACCGTAAAGTATTATTTGAAGGAGAAATCGATTCATTGAAACGCCAGAAAGAGGATCAATCGGAAGTCCGTACTGGTTTTGAATGTGGTATTAAGGTAGAAGGATTTTCGGCATTTGAGGTTGGTGATACGATTGAAAATTTCGAAATTGTTCGCCATCGCCAGATATTATGAGTTTACGTTTAAATCGAATTAATGAGGCTATCGAACATGAAATTAGTCGCATCTTACGGACTTATTTTCGCGATGAAACGATTTATATTACAATTGTTGGGGCATTAGCATCACCCGATTTAAAATCCGCTTGCATAAAATTTTCTGTAATTGGCGATGATGCGATGATGCGAAAAGCGACTCGATTTTTTTCCAAGCATAAGAATTTTATCAAACAAAAATTATCAAATACGATGCAGATACGTTATACGCCAGAGTTAAAGTTTGAATTAACGGATGCCATTGCCCAGGGAAATCATTTGATCGATGTTCTCAATGCGCTTGAAAAAACAGAGATGTAAAATTTATGCATAATTTATCTGTTTTACTAATATTTTTTTCCTTGGGCGGATGTGCTTCGAATGAAATACCAGATGATTCCAAATTACCGTGGAATAAGCCAGCGTCCTGGGAGCTTAAACGTGATGTTTCCACATCCCTTCAAAAAAAATATTCAGTACAAAGG
>JAITNS010000086.1 GCA_031290315.1 Puniceicoccales bacterium | reverse complement strand
GCAGCGGAATGAGATTGATCATATTTTGGACAAGATTAACGAAAGTGGATTTCAATCGCTGACGAAAACCGAACGTAATACATTAAATTCAGCAAAACATCTCATGCATCGCTAGAGTTTTTTCTTTTGAATATGGGGCGCATAGATATATGGGGTTCCGCCCCATACCCCGCCAGGGGAGGGATCCCCTGGACCTCCTTTACGGCCCCAGATTAGATGCCGTTGGTATCTAATCTAGGGCCAAAAAATAGTTCAAAGAATATTATTCTTTGAACTTAATATTTGTGACCAGGAATTGTGTTCGCCCTGGAACACGTGCAATGCACGTGTTCCAGGGCGGTCCTAAGGTCCAGGAAACGAATGTTTCCTGGCGAGGATTAATAAGGGCGAGGAGCCCTTATTTTCTTATATAAAAAGAATACTTTTCAAGCCTCTTCTCTATCAAAATAATCTTGTAATATTAATACTGCTGCTACTTTATCTACTTCTCCCTTTTTTCGTAATTTTCTACGTTTTTTCGGCGAACGTTTCCTCATATCCCCTACTCCCTCGCTGGTTAGTCTTTCATCCATCCGCTCAATTTTAACTCCTACTACTTCGTTCAAATCCTTAATAAATCGATCAACTTCCTCAGCTGCCTTCCCTATATGTCCATTCAAATTAATCGGATACCCAACAATAATCTTATCTATCTTTCGACTTTCTACAATTTTTACAATTTCTTTCATCACCTCTCTCCAATCCTTTACTAAAATTGCTCCAAGACCAACCGCCAATCTTAATTCATCATCGCCTACACTCAACCCAATTCGTTTTCTTCCATAGTCTATTCCCAAATAATTCATTCAACGTACTGTAAGTGCATCCTTTATTAGCTGATCAGCGGAAGCATTGGGCATCCTTTTTATTGCTTGTACAATCATCATCTCCGCCTCCGAACGCTTATATCCTAATACCGTTAGTCCTAAGATTGCATCACTATATTCAACATTTTCTACGTTATATTTCATATCACTATTTTTACTTCCTACTTTATTATATAACTCCAAAATAATTTTCTCCGCTGTTTTTTTTCCGACTCCAGGGATACTTGCTAATATTGATGCATTTTTCATCGCAATAAACTGATTCAATTCATCTAAGGGAAATTTACTCAACATTGCCTGAGCCGTTTTTGGACCTATTCCTTGTACTTTTTCGATCACTAATTTGAAAAAATTACGTTCCTCTATTTCATTAAATCCATATAATACTTGACTATCTTCTCGATAAATCGCATATATCCACAAGCGTACAATTTCCCCGATTGATGGTAATTTTATTGTTAATGGTGTAAATATTTCATACCCTACTCCGTACGCTTCTATAACGCAACTCAATGTAATCCGATAAATTAATTGCCCCTCTATCGAAATAATCACAAAAATTACACTATCACACAAATCATAAAGTCAATTCAACTTTGAAAATCCTCGCTTTTATTGTTTCCTGGACTTTGAAATTATGGGACTCCGTCCCAAACCCTGCAAGGAGTCATGGACTCCTTGACCTGGTTTTCGGCCAAAGATTACCAATGGCATATCTTTGGCCGAAAGGAAGTCCCCAGGGGATATTATCCCTTGGGGAAACTCAAAGGCTATTCTAGGGCAAGGAGGTCCAGGGGATACTATCCCCTGGCAGGGTATGGGCAGAGTCCCATAAAAGCTAAACCAAGGAGTTTGCAACTCCTTACAGGGAGTTAAGAGCGCCCCATGAAACTTATTATTTTCTTATATAAAAAATGTTAAATTAACTTATATGAGAATATTTTTTCTTTTTTTAGGGAAATATCTTATTATTTACTTGACATGGCCCTGGTTTTGTAATAAGCCATTTATGAAAAGTGGAAAAAGATTTAAGAGATAAAATCGTGTTTGTTTGTACTGGAAATACTTGCCGTAGTCCAATGGCCCAAGTTTTTCTGGAAAATCAGATTCGCGATATCCCAGAACTTATACACTATACTGTCGCAAGTGCAGGTATCCATGCCAGAGAAGGTCAAGAAAGTTCCCCGGAAGTCCAAACTGTTATGCAAAAAAAAGGACTTTCCCTAAAAAACCACCATGCCCAATTACTTACCCAAGCCATCATCGACCACTCCGCCGCTATTATCTGCGCTACCTCAGCTCACAAAGAATTTTTGAAAAAAAACTTTGCCAATTTGCCAAAAGTATGCATCTCTTTCTCAGAGTTCGGGGGCGATGTCCCTGATCCTTATGCTGGGAGCTTGGAGATTTACGGGAAAATTGCAGATGCAATTGAACAAAAATTAATACCAATTATTGAATTTTTAAGGAAGGAGTTAGATGATTATTAGTTTAGGATTAGACCACCGGGCTGCCCATTTGCGCGACTTCATCGTCGAGCACCTCGAAGCTCTCGAATTCGAAGTGCTCGATCGTGGTGCAAGTGATTCAACCCCAATCGATTATCCCGATGTCGCTAAAAAAGTGGCCAAAGATATCAAAACAATGAAAGCAAATTTCGGCGTCTTGGGCTGCCGTACGGGTATCGGTATGTCGATCGCTGCCAATAAATTTCAGGGAATCCGTGCCGCACTTGTTCATTCCGAAATAGATGCTCGCCTCGCCCGCGAACAAAATGACGCTAATATTATGTGCGTTGCCGGAGAAACAATTACCCTAGAAATCCTTGAAAAAATGCTTGATATCTTCTTTATGGCCGAATTTGAAGGCGGCCGCCATGAACGTCGCCTCAGTAAAATCGTGGAATTCGAGTTCA
Organism: Puniceicoccales bacterium; assembly: GCA_031290315.1. GTDB lineage: Bacteria > Verrucomicrobiota > Verrucomicrobiia > Opitutales > LL51 > LL51. The sequence continues at coordinate 126 of JAITNS010000086.1, read as the reverse complement.
GTCAAAAATAATCTACCTGATGCAAATCGGAGGTATTCAGCGATTTTCTTCAATTGATGTCCCTAACCGTTTGGCTGCCGTTATTTTTACTATCGGGTGTAATTTACGTTGTCCATTTTGCCATAA
>JAITNS010000060.1 GCA_031290315.1 Puniceicoccales bacterium | reverse complement strand
CAAAGGCTCAGGCCGTCTATCTCCAGGCCTATGATGCCACCTGCCAGATCCATGATGCATTTTTCTGAAATGAAAATCATTCCTAAAGCCAGTATTTACAGCTCCATGGATGTAATAATCGAAGGGCATGGTCAATAACAATAAGGCAAATATATATTTTATAATATTCATATGTAATCACTGTGTTAAATTTTTCATTTTCAATGTCAATCTATTTTTGCGAAACATTAAAGAAATGTTACAATATCAATGCTTAATATATTTCTATCGATTTCTTTTGATGATTGTAATTGTCTCCATCGATATTTCACTTGCATATGTAATCTACCGGAAAAATTGTCGATAATTATTTTCCAATTGGGGGTGGTTCAATAGCGATATTTTTTAGGCTCACTCTGTGTTTCCTAATCAATTACATCATAAACATAATGACTAAAAATAAATACCTCTAATAGTATAAGCAATGTAACAGCTTATATTTGTATTAAAAAATATTTTAAATTACATATGTATAAAATTGGATTCCATTCCTCCCGCCGCTACTGTTTCCGATTCGCCACTCTCAATAAACTGTATATCGTCTCTTGGAAGCTCGCCTTGCATGAAACGCCCCATTTCTTCATGCTCTTTTTGATAACGTTCAATGAATTTTTCTAAAATCTTTTTGAAATTATCTAAATTCATAAACGATTTGGGAAGTAGACGCATCATTCCAATATTTTTACTTTCACTGTCGAAAATAAATGTCAGATTATTAGAATCGCTATTCCCGTTTTGCATGACATAGTGGCGTAAGATTTCTTTTTGACCGATACTCGGTAGTTCACCAATCTCAGTGTAAAAAATCATTCCATCAAAATGTTCGTTAAATTTTAAGTGAAGCTGACACTCATCGCCTATCGCTAAACAGCAGTATGCATCATCATCCACCTCCAATTGCGCCCCAATCTCTTGACTAAAATCATTCACTACCTGAACCATCAAATCTCTCGACATATCTTCTCCTGTTAACTAATAGTGTAAGAAAAAATATAAAATGTCAATAAATACTTTAAGAATATTTTTAAAGAAATAAGGGCTGCTCGCCCTTATTAATCCCCGCCAGGAAACATTGTTTCCTGGACCTTGGGGCCGCCCTGGATCACATGCGTTGCGCGTGTTCCAGGGCGAACTCAATGCTCGGCTACATTATTATTAAATTCAAAGAATAATATTCTTTGAACTATTTCTTCGGCCCTAGATCAGATGCCAACGGCATCTAATCTAGGGCCATAAAGGAGGTCCAGGGGATCCATTCCCTGGCAGGGGATAGGACGGAGTCTCACATATCTAAATATATACCACAAATAGCTTGCAATACGGCAATGATCCCTAATCGTCTGTGCATACTTTTTATGGATAAAAAAAGTCTTCTTATTGGAGTGATTTGTATTTGCATTGCGTTTGGGCTCATGCTTAAGCACAACTCCCAGCTGCGCCAAAATATAGTAATTCCTCAGATAGATTCCATAAGTGAAATAAAAAATTCTACAGCAGATGAAAATCCCCTAGCAGATAATATCATACCCCATTCCTTCGAGGAGATCGGCACCGAGATTCAAGAAACATCCAAAGAAAAAGAAAATAATCACCTATTTGAAAATCAACAATTCGTCACCTTGGAAAATGATGCCATTCGCGTCCGTTTCAGTACCATAGGTGCCGGAATTCAAAGCGTCGAATTAAAAAAATATCCGGCAATCCGTAACGAAGAAAAATTATTTGTTTTTAATGAAAATATGCCTCTCCCCGCATTGGTATTAGCATTCGGTTCCGTCAGTAAATTATTGCTGGCAAATTACGAAATCTATGCCCATACTCCACAAAGCGTAACCTTCCGTAAAATAATGAAAAATGGCATCATTATTGAGCGCGAGTATCGACTGTCGACCACCGATATCCCCTACGTAATCGCTAGCTCCCAACGATTTATTAACCAAACTAATAAAAATTATGACCTGGATTCGGTATTCGTTGATCTGGGGAGTTTCCCCGCTACTCCGAGTGATGTCATGGGGGATTATTTGAATTTTGGGTATTACGACGGGAACAAAGCGCACTTTATAAAAGTAAATGATTTCCGTGCCAAAAGCGGTTTCTTCGGCCTTGGGAAAATGACCGCTAAAAATCAAATCTCCGGAGAAGATAAAATTGTCTGGGGATCGGTTAAAAATCAGTTCTTTGCAGGAGTCTTTACCCCTAAGACCCCAGGGTGCGGTTTCGTCGCAATGCCAAAAGAAGTGTTCGATTCCTCCTCTAATACAACTAATGAAAGTGTTCTGGGAAGTATTAAATTACCGGTAGGGCGAATCGACGCAGGTAATACAAAAATTATCGAGGCTGATTTTTATGTCGGTCCTAAGGATTATGTTTTACTCGACCGCTTAGGTAAAGACCAGGACCTCGTTATGCAATTCGGTATTTTTGGATTTGTCAGTAAATTGTTACTGCTCCTAATGAAAGGTATCTATACGGTGATTGGGAATTGGGGGATGACGATTATTATTTTAACATTAATTGTAAAATTACTCCTTTGGCCCCTCACGACTGCCCAAGTACGTTCGTCGCGTAAGATGTCGAAACTTCAAGCACCACTCAAAAAAATAAAAGAAAAATATCGCGATAGTCCTCAAAAATTACAGTCGGAGACTCTCAAATTATTCCGCGATAATCGCGTTAATCCTGCCGCCGGTTGTCTCCCTGTCTTTATTCAAATCCCTATTTTCTTAGGACTTTATTTCATGTTGCGAACAACCGCTGAAATGCGTTTTGCATCTTTTCTTTGGATTCCCGATCTGTCGCTGCCCGATACAATTTGTAAAATCGGAGCACTCCCCATTAATATTCTACCTCTAGTAATGGGCGCTTCCATGGTATGGCAAATGAATGTTATGCCAAGTCCTTCGATCGATGGTACCCAAAAATGGGTGTTTAAATTAATGCCCGTTATCTGTCTCTTTTTTTGTTACAATTTTCCATCGGCACTCGTTTTGTACTGGACTGTACAAAATTTGTTGACGATCGCACAACAAATTATTCTTAATAGAAAAAATGATGACGCATTATTAATTGAGGATTTAGAAATAAATTTAAAGAAAAAGAAAGAATTAGGGGGGAAGAATGTCAGGGCATAGTAAATGGGCAACGACGAAAAGGCATAAGGCGGCAGTCGATGCTAAACGTGGTAAGATGTTTAGTATTTTAAGTAAGGAGATTACGATAGCGGTACGCGATAGCGGTAAAGATCCAGAATTTAATCCGCGCTTGCGTACGGTAATCCAAAAAGCAAAGGCAGCAAATATGCCTGCCGATAATGTCAAAAAAGCGATCCAAAAAGGTACGGGCGAAATTCCCGGTATTATCATCGAGGAAATGATTTATGAAGGCTATGGGCCATCTGGAGTAGGGGTGATTGTCGAAGTGACAACCGATAATAAAAATCGTACCGTATCGGAAGTACGGAGTACATTTACGAAATGTGGCGGTAATTTAGCGGGATCGGGCGCTCTGGCGTTTAATTTCCAAAGAAAAGGTCAATTCATTATCGATCGCAATAAAATTACGGAAGATAAATTGATGGAGATCGTCCTCGAAAGCGGCGCCGAAGATATCAAAATAGAAGAGGAGTATTTCGAAGTATTATGTGCGGTGGCTGATTACGATACGATTGCGCAGGCGTTAGAGAAAGCGGGAATTGAAGCAGATTCTTCGGAGTTGGCCTATATCCCCAATAATACGATCGTCATTGAAGATGAAGATACGGCGCGTAAGGTATTGCGCATGGTTGAGCGTTTAGAGGATTTAGAAGATGTGAAGAATGTCTTTGCGAATTACGATATTTCGGATGAATTGATGAAGAAGGTCGAGCAGGAGTAAAGTTTTTAGTAGGGATTTTGGAAAAGATCAATAGTAAATTTGGAAATCGGGGATAGTTGAGCTAAATTTTTATGAGCTTTTACGTAATTTGGAGAATAATCGAAAATTTTATATTTACGCTTGCTGACCCGATTTCAAATTAGATTTTTAAATTTATGATTCCAGGATATTTTTGGTTAGTACCGTTATCGGCTATATGTGTATTATGGGTAGCTGTGCGTTTTTTTAGGGTGATGAAAGCCGAGCCTGCAGGTACGAAGCGTATGATCGAGATTGCAAACTATGTTCGCGATGGCGCGATGGCTTATCTCAAGCAACAATATAAAATAGTTACGCTTATTTTCGTTCTGATTGCCATATTGTTAGGGGTGTTGGCCTACAAATTTCATTTACAGAGCAAATGGATTCCGTTTGCATTTTGGACGGCCGGGTTAGGTTCTGGATTAGCGGGATTTATTGGGATGAAGACGGCGACGGAAGCTTCTTCACGGGCGGCATTCGCGGCTTCAAAATCACTCAATCACGGTTTACGGGTCGCATTCCGCAGCGGAGCTGTTATGGGCTTATCAGTTGTAGGTCTAGCGCTACTCGATTACTCTTTTTGGTTTTTAGTTTTGAATATATTCGATGATGCTGTGATGCCGCACAATGATCGTATGATTGTCATTACCAGTACAATGCTAACCTTCGCAATCGGTGCTTCTTTACAAGCGTTATTTGCGCGTGTCGGTGGCGGTATATTTACAAAAGCGGCGGATGTGGGAGCGGATTTAGTGGGGAAGGTCGAAAGAGATATTCCGGAGGATGACCCGAGAAATCCGGCGACGATTGCCGATAATGTGGGTGATAATGTGGGTGATGTGGCCGGTATGGGTGCAGATCTCTATGAATCTTATTATGGAGCGATTTTAGCGGCGGCAGCTTTAGGGGCTTCTGCATTTGCGCGTGGTACCAGCGAATTGCAAATGAAAGCAATTCTGTTGCCCGTTTTAATTGGAGCAGTCGGTGCTATTTTATCGATTGTCGGTATTTTTGTCGTCAAAACAGAAGAAGGCGCTTCCAGCCAAAAATTATTGCGCTCCCTAGGAAATGGTGTCCGAGTAAGTGGCCTATGTATTTTAATTGCTTCCTGGGGAATTTTATATATGTTAAATATTCCGAATGCTTTTGGTATTTGGGGAGCTTTGGCAGTTGGATTAATTGCGGGGGAAGTTATTGGTAAGGCATCGGAATATTACACTTCCCAGGCGTATTACCCGACGCGTCACGTGGCGGGGCAAGCGCAGACAGGTCCAGCTACGGTCATCATTGGAGGTATCGGTGTAGGCATGGTATCGACGGCAATACCGGTTTTAG
>JAITNS010000043.1 GCA_031290315.1 Puniceicoccales bacterium | reverse complement strand
TAGGGCGATTGCTAAGGTTACGAGTGTGGAGCAAATCCCAGAGTAAATCGCATTAAGGAGTCCTTGGATATAGATATCATTTTCAAAAATGATCTTGAAAAATCCGAACGTAAATTTTCCGTCGACATTGAAAAATCCTCCCTGAATAATTTCCCAAATCGGCCAAATAAAAAAACATCCCAAAAATAAAAGTGTAATGGCAAATACGATGAACGAGAAAAATTTTATCATAATTGACGCTCATAATTAAAATTTATTTTTCAATAAAAGTCCATGCTTATTTACTAAAAAGCTTTTCGCGCTTCCAATGAATAATCCTATTATCAGGCGGTATAATCGCAATGGGTGCTGTAAAATATTGCCGGAGAAAAGGATTCCTTTCACCGTAACCAAAAATACCTTCCATGGACAGCTTTTTTAAAAAATTCTGAATGAATGTAAAATTGCTATTTTGCGTAATCATAGAAAGTGCAATCGGCTCCCCGTGGTCGTAGGGATCTGCATTTAAAATGAGTAGCTGAATATTTTTATAACCGATGCTTTCTAAAATAAGACCGTAAAGAACAATCTGTAATCCCGAGAGGGAAGCTGGAAAATCCGAAAATGGTTTCGTTAACTTTATAAGATCATTTTGTGTCATGGAACCGGTTTTGAAATCGATAATAAGCACACGATTTTCGCCATTGTCTTTATTAAATGTTTTTCGAAAAGGATATTGGGATAAAATGCAATCGACACGCCCATGGATGGGAAGGGAAACCCCATCACCGAGACCAATGGTAGCCTGTAAATCGACTTCATTCAATATAAATGGAAAATTTTTCAAAGCTGTCAACTTTTTAGCGATAATGAACGCTTTGGAAGGATCGATGGCCTCTTGAAGTAAGGCTTTTGATAAAATACTGGTAAATGTTTTTTTACAGTGTTGATGATACATCAAAATGTATTGTTCTAATTCATCAAAGGATGGAAAAATATATTTGGGCCAATGTAAGAAATCATGGGTAAAAATACCTTCAAATTTATTTTTTTCAAACGATAAATTCGGGCGATCATTTTGCAAAACGGAACGATACCAAATGGCTTCCGGTTCACTAACTGCATGCTCAATAACACTTATGGATAACGGGTTTTCAATGTCTTGTACCGTATACTCAAAGGGGCCGAAAATTTGAGTGTCATCATTGCGTTGTTCATCGATTTGTTTTAAAAATTTGTAATCCTCGGCTTGGGAGTCGGATTCTTCACAAACTGTGAAAGAGCAAAGAAGCGATTGAATGTTCTGAGAATCGAGAATATTATTATAAGTATTTTTGTATTGTTGGGCAAAATATAGGGGAATGTGATTGTTTTCTGCAATCAAATAAATTTTTTGAGCGCTTAAAAATGGAAATAAATTTTCAGAACTATTAGAAAGTATTTCGTCTTCTTGGGATGTCTCATCGCATAATACAATAATCTGGTCAAAGTGAAATTGTGTCGCAGAAAACATATCGGTGATAAAAATAGGGGCGTAAAATGGTTCCTTTAAAAAAGATTTTGTACGATTATAAATCGCTAAAATATAGTCTAAAAATATATTCTTGTGGACTAAAAAATTAGAAGGGAAATGTTGACTTTTTTCGCAAATTTCAGGAAAAATAGGTAATGCTTTTTGCACAAATTCATGGATCGTATCCTGTTCCGGAAACAATGGATAACAAGTGAGAATATTGAGGATTTGCCGGTCCTCGATGTAAGGTACTAAAAGCTCGATGGAAGAAGTAGGATAACGATGAAATATATTTGATAAATATTTATAATAATCGATTGAAAGTTGTGATGAATTTTGTAGGGCGATGAGATCTAAAAAAGATAAAAAATGTTCGAGATCTCCATAGCGTTGGTATTGATACCAAGCGAAAATGAAATTGTCCGCAATATCAGGAATATGCGTCTGAAATTCATTATGATAACAAATATTATACAAATCAAGCTCGTGGGCAACTAATTTCGCATAGGCATCGGAAGAACAAATGATGGCAGTCGTTTTGGTTACTTCTGAAGTAGCGATCAGATGACCACAATACCGTACGGCGTCGATGCAATCCTCTACAATTGAAAATTTGATTTCCCCATTCCCTTCCTTCTTGTAAATATTTTGCGCACTTCCAAATTTTGCCTCTAGTACTTCGATTATATCCCTATCTTCTCGATCAAATGTAAAATAAATTACATTTCGGGAGATTTTCTCAATAAGTGTTAAAAGATCCAATGAGGAATGGTCTTGGGAAGAATAGCCAAATAAAATACAAGTTTCAAATATTTGTGATGTTACGGAAATTATTTTTTGCAAGGCTTGCTGGGGCGTCAGCCAATGAAATAGCTCGATTTGTTGCTTTAAAGAGTCGATCGCTTTTTGCAAAAAAGGATCAATTTCTAATACTTGCTCCTCTAATAAAACTTTCGCCAATATATCGGGATTGAAATGAATTTCTTGGGTATGTATCGGAAAATGAATATCGTCATAATCAATAATATGTTGCTCCGGAAATGTTTGTGCAAATATTTTGGAAATGAATGTATTGAAAGTGTAAAAATAAATATTGGCAGCCGATAGTTTTGGCGACGCAAGAAAATATTTTAGAACCTTTATGCTAATGGAAGAATGACAAAGAATAATAGATGGAAAAGACGATAAGGGATCTATTTGCGAAATAGTACGTAAAAATTCATGCTTAATGTTATAGAAATAATTTG
>JAITNS010000040.1 GCA_031290315.1 Puniceicoccales bacterium | reverse complement strand
TTATGAGATCTTTGTATCGCTTAATTAACTCTTGCAATTGTTCGGCGGATAAATCGACATCATTTGTAACACCAACTTCTCTCTTTAAACCATTTAAAATCGCACCAAATGGCTCTTCTTCGTGGTCATCTTTAGCTTGAACTCCCATGACAACATCGCCATACATTTGAATAAAACGACGATAACAATCATAGGCAAAGCGTGGATTATTTGTTTTTTTCGCAAAACCTTGTACACTTTGATCATTAAGCCCGAGATTAAGAATCGTATCCATCATTCCCGGCATCGACTCCCGTGCCCCCGAACGTACCGAAAATAAAAGTGGATTATCTAGATCACCGAAAGTTTTCCCCTGCTGGGCTTCGACATTCTTAATCGCGACTTTTGTTTGCTCCAAAATATAAGCGGGCAATTTTTCGCCGTTCGCCTTAAATTCAGCACAAACTTCCGTCGTAATCGTAAATCCCGGCGGAACAGGTAAAGCAATGCGAGCCATCTCGGCTAAATTCGCCCCCTTACCATCAAGTAATGCACGCATCGCCGTATCGCCATCCGTTTTCTTACCAAACTCATATATCTTATTATGATCAGACATGCCATGATTAAATTATTCAAAGGGTTTAGCGTCAACGTTTTTTCTCTCTCCACTTTCATAAATTCATTCGATGAATGCGTCGCCATTGAAAAATTTTATGCATTTCGTAAAATTTTAAACTCACTAATAGGCAAATTATAAAAAATCCGATCCCTAGGCCATTTGGTTTTGTCAAAAATTCAATGTGCCATGGAATGTATTTTTCCGAAAATAATAATAAACGGTCAATCCATGATGCGCATTGGCGCGCTAATAAAAATAATAAATCCCCTAAAAATAATTCTAAATGCAAAATACCTAGTAATAAAAATAAAAATCCACAAATCACTACCGGTAAGGCCATTTGAATGATGATCGGATTGAGGAAAATTCCCACTAAACTGAACGTATTAAAATATTCGAATGTCAATGGTGCACTCGCCAATGTGGCCGCTATCGATACGGATAATAATTCTGTCATCTTCCAAAACCATTTATTTACTTGGCTCGATTTCGCTCGAGGACCAACGCTAGGATAAAAACCTACCTTTTGCAAAAAATATAAAATAATTTCTCGCAATGGTGCCGATAATAAAAGCAACATCCCTACAACACCGTAAGACATTTGAAATCCTATATCAAAAAGTAGTATGGGATCATAAATGAGCGTTAGGATCGCAGCTAATAGAAGTGACGATAACCCCAACGACTTCCGTAAACAAAACCCCGCACACCAAAAACAAGTCAACATTAACCACGCACGAACCGCCGATGGTGGAAATCCTATCGCCCCAACATATAGTAATAAAATACTAATAATTGGCACACGTCGCCAAGATTTTTTTAGAAAAAAACAATGTAGCAATAGGTCCAATGCAAAACCAATTATGCCAATGTGTAAGCCGCTAACCGCTAGTAAATGTGCTGCACTGGTATTATGGAAACGAGTCTTCTGTTCCTTCGAAAGCTCCTTCTTTTCACTCAGTAAAATACCATATAAAATACCATCTGTCGAATTATTCCCATGTTTTTGAATGTAATACTCGATCCGATCGTGAAAAATCTGACTGACAGTAGCAAAAAAATGTCGAAATATATTTTCCTTTGTAACAACTTCTAAAACTTCTCCACGATAACCGTATAAGTAAATATTCTTTTGAACTAAATAAGCAAAAAAAGTTTCCGATGCCGCCGGTTTTAATACGCGAATCCCAGATCGCATCTTCAAAACTTGCGAAGGAATATACTCTTGGTCCCCATTTAAATAAAAATATAAAGTATGCCCCTCGAGGTACTTATACTTTTTATTATATACTTTCTCAATTTTCCCATAGCCGTATATTTTAGACCGTTCCGGCTTGAGGTCAATTTTCTCGATCTTGACATCATAGGTTAGAGACCAAATTGGCTTCTCCTCTTCCTTGACTGCCGATTCAAAACGCCATAACCCATAAATATCACCCAAAAGCACTAAAGTGCAATATAAAATTAACCGTTTCCATTTCCCTATAAAACCTAAACCAATGGCAAAGAAATTAATACCAATAACCACACTGAGCGGAATCGTACTCGCAAATTTAGCCAATAGGAGCCCTATTACTAAAGGAATAAAGATCTCCATTAGCGGCACTCGGAAACGACTGTTTGGGAAAAAAATCAATGCCTCCTTTCTAATATGCTTGTTTGCAAAAAGCAAGTATTTTTATGGCGAAAATTTATAAAATGAATCGTCTATTAGTAGGAGCTTTATGGATGCATAATTTTATTTGAAAGTTTTTCAAAAGTATAAAAAAATCTTGCCTAATCCTATTTTTCCCAATTCTATTCCTAAGTTGTAGCATCACGGTGTTGCTACCCCTTTCAACCCTTAACCTCCCTATGTGGAGTACCTATAAATGTCAAATATAATGGAAAAATTACTGGAGGCAAAACCAATTGCGTCGTTGCTTCCAGGTACTGTCGTTCCGGGCGTCATTACGGAAATTAGCGATAATACGGTCGTTGTCGATATCGGCACGAAAACAGAAGGAAAAATATTAGCTATCGAGTTTAATGATATTAATGAATTTTCGGTAGGCCAAACAATCGATGTCTTTCTCGAAAAATTGGAAGATAAGGAGGGAAATCCAATTATCTCTTTCGATAAAGCAGAACAAAAGAAAAATTGGACCCATATTATCGAAACTTGCCCCGAAGGCTCGATCGTTCACGGTAAAGTAAAATCGAAAACAAAGGGCGGCCTAATCGTTAATATCGGCGTCGACGCATTTTTACCCGGCTCCCAAATCGATACCCAGGCACCTAAAAATCTCGACCAATATATCGGCCAAACTTTTGATTTTAAAATCGTAAAAATTAACCTCGAACGAAAAAATATCGTTATTTCACGCCGCGAATTAATCGAGGAAGAACGTAAAGATAAACGACAAAAAGCTATGTCTAATATCCAAGTTGGCGGTACTTGCCATGGAATTGTTAAAAATATTACCGACTATGGCGTATTTGTAGATCTGGATGGACTCGATGGGCTCCTCCATATTACCGATATGTCTTGGGGAAGAATTTCTCATCCCAATGATTTAGTACGCGTCGGAGAGGAAATCGAAGTCATGGTACTCGAAATCGATCCCGAAAAAGAACGCGTCGCTCTCGGTATGAAACAAACTAAAAATAATCCTTGGGATAATATCGAATACCGCTACCCAATCGGAAGTAAAGTAAATGGTAAAGTGGTCAACCTTGTCCCCTATGGCGCGTTTGTCGAGCTGGAACCCGGCGTCGAAGGCCTCGTCCACGTAGCCGAAATGTCCTGGACAAAACGT
>JAITNS010000015.1 GCA_031290315.1 Puniceicoccales bacterium | reverse complement strand
AACAACAACAACTGCTGTCTGGTGTATGTGAAACTTCACTGTCAGAATGATACAGGGTTGTAAAAATATGGTTGTTGAAATACATTTTAATGACACGGATCTGTGAAAGTATGATTACGAAAATCCAAAATACATTTTAATAGGACTAATAAAATTTACGATTGGAAAATCCGATTCGCTTACTTTTCTTCCATTGAAACTTTACTTCCACCGAATAACCGATGCCTAACGATTGACTTGGCGTATGATTGTCCGTGCAAGAGTCGGTAGCACCACAATAATAACAACTCCCTAGTGTATATGAAACTTCACAGTTAGAATGATACGGAATTGTAAAAGTATGGTTGTTGAAATACATTTTAATGACACGGATCTGTAAAAGTATGATTACGGAAATCCAAAATATATTTTAATAAGACTAATAAAATTTACGATTAGAAAATCCAGTTCGCTTACTTTTCTTCCACTGAAACTTTACTTCCACCGAATAACCGATGCCTAGGATTGACTTGGCGTATGGTTGTCCGTGCAAGAGTCGGTAGCACCACAATAATAACAACTCCCTAGTGTATGTGAAACTTCACAGTTAGAATGATACGGAGTTGTAAAAGTATGGTTACTGAAATACATTTTAATGACACGGATCTGTAAAAGTATGATTACGAAAATCCAAAATACATTTTAATAAGACTAATAAAATTTACGCTTAGAAAATCCAGTTCACTTACTTTTCTTCCACTGAAACTTTACTTCCACCGAATAACCGATGCCTAGGATTGACTTGGCGTATGGTTGTCCGCGCAAGAGTCGCTAGTACCGCAACAACAACTACTATTGTCAGAATGGCCCGAAGCTGTAAAAGTATGGTTACTGAAGTTCGTTTTGATAGGACCAATAATTTTTTCAATGACCACGTGAACGGCCCCTAAATTGTCAATACCAATCTCTTTCTTCAATCCACGGGTAATCTCCTGCTGAAGTTGCTCGCTAATCGGCTGCACATTGTAAGGACAGGCAACGGATACTCGTAACTTAATCTTGCGACAACAAGTCCATATCTTAACACGCGATTTCGATTGCGGAATTACACTGTGACAGATCTTTTTAACAACATTCTTAAGCGCCGATTTCTTCATGAAGACGGGTCCGCGGTCCGTAATGTGAACACGAACGCGATTCGAATTCCGCCGCTTATAATAGCATATCACCATACTCACCACCACAATCAGTAGTAGCCATTTACATATGGGGTCAAACGTAAGACTGTCCATGAAGTCTTGCCATTTCTCTTTGTTAAAAATATATGCAAAAAATGCAGCGATTTTATCAGATATCGTATCCATGCTCTATTTATATCAGAATTTTGAAAAAATGAAATCAAATTTTTTGAAAAATAACGGTTTTTGAAAAAAATCTCTATAAATAATGATTACCAATAAGCACTTATATAGTAAAGTGGGGTAAAACCTTATATTATATTTTTTCCTTTCCATGGTGAGGAATTTTGTTTTCTTTGAAAATAGATAGACATGGAGGGTTCAATAAAATTCTATAACCGCTATACGAAATCTTTGGAAGATGAAGCCGTGTGGGGAGAATTTTTTTTGAAATTCTTGTACCGTTCTTCGGTGGGACGTTTAGCACTCCATTATTTAGTAAAGCGGAAGATTTTCTCTGTATTTTTCGGATACCTAATGCGTCGACCATCGTCGCGAAAAAAAATTAAACCATTCGTGGAACGCTATAAAATCGATATGCTTATGTCGGAAAAAAAGATCAGCGACTTTACAAATTTCGACGAATTTTTCTCAAGAAAATTAAAGAAGTCCGCCCGCCCAATCGCCGTCGATCATCAAAAGATCGTATTTCCGTGCGACGGCCGTCACCTCCTTCTTGAAGATTTTAAGAAATTACCCTCCTTCTATATTAAAGGCCAAAAATTTGATCTCAAAATGTTGCTCCAAAATGAAGAACTGTTGGAGCGCTTTAAAGACGGTAGTGCAGTCATCTCCCGCCTATGCCCTATGGATTATCATCGATTCCACTTTCCATGCGATGCCGTTATTCGCAAGATTTATAAAGTAAGTGGCGATTATTTTGCGGTCAATCCGTTGGTGATAAGGGATCGTATCGCAATATTATTTGAAAACCAACGCATCGTCTCAGTTTTACAATCGAGCGATGTGGATCAATTCTTAACGATAGAGATAGGCGCAACTTGTGTGGGTAGTATTACGCAGACGGCAGAGGTCGGACGCCTCTATTTTAAAGGAGAAGAGAAAGGATTTTTTGGTTTTGGAGGGTCAACTGTAATGACCATTTTCAAAAAAAATAAAGTAGTATTTGCGGAAGATTTGTGTCAGAATTCCGCAAATGGGATAGAAACATTTGCCTTTATGGGCGACGATATGGGGAGGAAATATGAAAAAATTATACATAGTTAGGAATGCCCACGCCGCGATCGGCGCAATCGATCGGGAGCGTGAGTTAGATGAACAAGGAATAAAGGAAGTGGAGTCAATGGGGATCCAAATGGTAGGGGCAGGTATGCGTCCTAATGCGATCTTGACCAGTGGCGCACGTCGTTCCATCGAAACCGCAAAACATATTCGCGAAATCTTTGGGCTGCTCGTTAATGTAATTGATATTCGCGAAGAGCTTTATAATGCTAATATCGCTACGATTCTCGAAGTCTTGCAATCCCTGCCAGATGAAAAAAATTCCGTTATGTTAATTGCAAATAACCAGGGAGTAAGCGATTTACTCAGTTCGATCACGAACTCCGAACATAAGGAAATTCCGAATGGCGGCTTAGTAGTAGTAGAATTACGGCTTCGCCATTGGCGCAATATTCAATCGCATACCGGCCGCGAAGTCCTCGTCCTGAAGCCAGAAGTTAAAGCGGAAGTATAGATGCTAACCCATTTTGTTGGGCTATTTCTGCAAGTATAAGTTTTTCTTAATAAGTTCATCTAATGGTTAATGAAATCGATATTTTTTAATTTTTTTTATAAAATTGGGTTTAAATTTTGGTGGAATAGTAGCAAATTTTAGTTAGATAGTTTAGGCAATTATGAAGTCAGTGCTTATTTTTTTATTTAATGATTTTGAAGAAGTTGAAGCGATTAGTACGATCGATGTATTAAGGCGTGGGGGTATTGAAGTAATTATTGCGTCTTTGACGGGCGAAAAAAATGTCATTGGGGCGCATAAAATCACGTGTGTAGCGGATATTATTGGTATCCCTGAGGATGATTTTGATGCTATCATTATCCCGGGTGGTTCGGGGGTATTGAGTCTAAGGAATGATGAAAAAATATTAAAAATGATCCGGAGGCACTATGATAAGGGAAAGCTTATAGCGGCAATTTGTGCGGCACCAATCTTGTTGCACGACATGGGTATACTCGAAAAGCACCATTATACATGCCATTTTTCTATGATTTCGGAGATGAAGGATGCGCGTACGCACGAGTTAGTTGTGAGTGACGGTAATATGATTACAGGATGTGGACCTGCAGCGGCGATAAATTTTGGGCTTGCTATTGTAGAATTTTTCTCAAACATACAGACTGTCCGTCAGATTGCGCATGTAATGATGTGTGATTTGTAGGACAGATATATATAATGTGTTTTTTGTTTTTTTCATAGTTTAAGATAGCGCTTTGGTATTTAGATTCTTCGGAATCGGGTGTTAAGCCTTTACCAAGGCGCTTCTTATTTTTGCTCCTTCTATACAATCTTCCTGCCTTGGTTAACAATAAAAATTAATCAGATATTTTTTTCCGCTAGGAATGAGGAATGATAACAAAATTAATCAGAATTTTTTCCCGCTAGGAATAAGGAATGATAACAAAAATTATCAGAACTTTTTCCCGCTAAGTATAAGCGATAATAATAAAATTAATTAGTTATATCTAATGCTGTATAAATTTAATGCTGCATAAATTATACCCATATAGGTTTTTTTTTAATGGTATTTGTTTGTATAGCCCTACACAATCGTTGCGCTCCTGCATTGATAGATAAAAATTATCAGATGGATAATAAAAATTAATCAGATACTTTTTTCCGCTAGATATAAGTGATAATGATAAAATTTATTAACTATATCTAATGCTGCATAAATTTAATGCTACATGAATTATATCCATAAAGTTTTTTAATGGTATTTGTTGGTATGGCCCTACGCAATCGCCGCGCTCCTGTA
>JAITNS010000079.1 GCA_031290315.1 Puniceicoccales bacterium | reverse complement strand
CGTTAGCGGCAGCAATTTTATTTGCAGGTTATAAAGGTATGGCAAGTGAAAGTGAGATTGCGGATGAAAGAAGTAATCACGATTCAGTGGTTCAATTTGATCCGGAAGTACCCAAATATTCTTTGAGTGAAATCCAGGAAATTTTAAGGCAGTTTAAAGGACTGTCCCAAGAATTTAAAGAAAATTTACCTACACTCACCAGTACGGTAGATTCATCTATACAACAGGAGGAACAAGTTCCTCAGAAATGCGATTTAGAAAAAGTGAAGGGATATGTTTTGGAGTTTTATGAATCCACACTTGAAGGATCAGAACAAAAAGATAGTTTAATGGCAATCGTCGAAAAAGCTTTGGAAGAAGGAATATTTCAACAAGTACCGAATGACTCTTTCTGGGCCTTGAATTCTATTTTTCCAGAAGATCATGAAGATTTGAGCCAAGATCAGTTGACTAAATTAGATTTAAGTAATGCAGGATGGTATGGCTCTGTAAATCCAGAAAATAAAAATATAGTTGTATGTTATTATAGTGAAAATGATTGTTTCATGATTATAATTCATGAAATTGGACATCTTATTGAGTTAGAATTAAGAAAAATAGAGTTAGATGAAGGTAGCGAAGAGGTATCTCTTTATTTTGAACTCAAAGCAATCGAATATCTTTTAAATAACGAGCATATACAGCGAGGGGGAATGCAACTGGCATTTATTAGAATTGCAGATATATTTTTGGAGGTAGAATATGCTAAAAGAGCTTGTTGTCTCTGGAAAGATACATTGAAGGAAAGTGAAAGTAATTCTGAAGTCAAGCGATTGCTATCATTAAACGATATAATACATTCTCCTGAAGAACTCCTTAAGCCATTCACCGATACTATTCAGAGTAACTGGTTCAAAGAAACAATGAAATTATTCATTCTTAATAAAAATGAGGAATCTGATGACCAATATGCCAAAATGCTTCATTGCGAAACATTTACAAAATCAATTGAGCAAAAAGATCCTGAAGAGTTTACATTCACATTACAACCTAAGCTTTCTCTTCCTTATGTAACTGAAAATTTTGCCTCGCTTTATCCTTGCATGTTCAATTATATTCCTTTGCGTAGCGCAGAAGAAGTAATAAACTATTTTCAAGCCCCTGGAAATAGTGTCAAATGGGATATCGAAAATAATAATCGCGATCAATGCCTTGGTGTCTATTTTTTGAATAATTCTTTCTTTGTCAATTTTGTGTCAGAACACTCAGAAAAATATATCGAATTTGAAAAAGATATGCAAGCAAAAGGTATGGATATACAGATAATAGAAGTTAATGAGGTATTTCGAGAAAAATTAAAATTAACAGAACTTGCAGCAAATGACGAAAAGTTAGTTTTTGTTTCTTCCCGTGAGCTCCCTGAAGTTAAAAAAATTTTTGAAGTAACCATAGATAACAAGTATGCGAAGGACCTCGGTGTAGCAGGTTCCTTGATGTTCCGACCAGTCGATGAAGCTTTAAAAAGTCTCTCGAAATCACAGGAAGAATTGAAAGATGAGCTAGGAGGCAAGTTAGATGGAATCACAAATGCATTTCAGCATTTATCACATTACATAATGCAATCGTAATTTTCCTAAAATTAATACAAAAAGAGAGCAAATTTCGATATTGACCTTAAAGGCGATCTTAAGATTGTCTTAATGTTGCAAAGTCATGCAAGATTCCCAAGAAAAAATTATCCCAACTAATATTACGGATGTAATGCAGCGTTCCTATATCGATTACTCGATGTCGGTCATTGTTAGCCGCGCACTGCCAGACGTCCGTGATGGATTAAAGCCAGTCCAACGCCGGGTCCTTTATGCCATGTTCCGAGAAGGGTTAACAAATGCACGGCCTTTCGATAAGTGTGCCGGCGTGGTCGGCGAAGTGCTAAAAAATTATCACCCACACGGCGATAGTTCCGTTTACGATACCCTCGTTCGGCTTGCCCAAAATTGGGTCATGCGCTACCCTCTAGTAATGCCCCAAGGAAATTTTGGTTCGATCGATGGAGATTCTGCAGCAGCTTACCGCTATACAGAATGTAAATTGGAAAAAATTGCAGAAGAAATGCTCCACGATATCGACGAGGAAACCGTCGATTTTCAACCGAATTATAAGGAAAGTACCGTAGAGCCAACAATATTGCCATCCGCTCTCCCCAATTTGTTGATGAATGGATCAACCGGAATTGCGGTCGGTATGACGACAAATATTCCACCCCATAACCTCGGCGAGTTGATTGATGCGCTCTGTCGTATGATCGATAATCCTTGCGCAACTGTCGATGACCTATGCGAGATCATTAAGGGCCCCGATTTCCCTACCAGTGGCTCTGTGATTGGCTTGGAAAATATTCAAAAATATCTTCGCACGGGACGTGGCATTATCCGAAATCGCGGGGACATCGAAATTGAAACGACGAAAAATGGCCATGAGCAACTCGTCATTACGACGGTCCCCTATAATACGAATCGCGCAACGATCGTCGAAAAAATTGCGGAATTAATTAACGAAAAGATTATCGATGAAGCCAGTGATTTGCGGGACGAATCCGACGAAAATACGCGTATCGTGATCGAACTCAAACGCAACGAATCGCCCCGTGTTGTGATTAATAAGCTTTACAAATTAACACCTATGGAATCGTCATTTGGTGTAATTTTACTAGCACTTGATAAGCGGCGACCGAAGCAGATGAATATCAAAGAAATGCTCGAATGCTACCTCGATCATCGCCGGGAAGTAATCTTTCGCCGTACACAATTTCGCCTCCAAAAAGCTGAAGCACGCGCCCATATTCTAGAGGGCTACAAAATCGCGCTCACCAATCTCGACGATTTCGTAAAAATTATTCGCCAATCTCCCAATCGTGACGCTGCAAAAGTAGAGTTGATGGCGAAGTATCCTCTTTCGGACCGCCAAGCGAATGCAATCTTAGAATTGCGCCTCTACCAGTTGACCAGCCTTGAACAACACAAAATCGACGAAGAATATGCCGAATTAATTAAACTTGTCGAAGAATATCGCCACATTTTAAATAATGAACAATTGCTTTTAGGTGTGGTTCGAAAAGAACTAGTCACTTTAAAAGATCTTTACGCGACACCACGATTAACAAATATTTTACCGACCGAAGACGAATTTCGCCTGGAAGACGTCATTGCAAACGAAGGTTGTATTATTACGATTACAGAAAATGGCTTCATTAAGCGAACCGAAAATGCCGCATACCGTTCTCAGAAACGTGGCGGGAAAGGCGTCATTGGAGCTGGACAACGCGAAGATGATACGATTACACATCTTTTATCCGCAAGTACGCATGATTATATTATGTTTGTCATGACAAATGGACGTGTATATATTGAAAAAGTGTACGAAATACCGGAAGGCTCGCGTATTTCAAGGGGGCGTTCACTAATTAATGTCATCGAAATGCAGGCGAATGAAAAAATTGCTGCAATGATTGGTTTCCCGAAATTTACTACCGCGCGCTATCTCATATTATGTACTAAAAAAGGTATTACAAAAAAAACAAACCTCAATGATTACATCAACTATCGTCGTGGCGGGATTATTGGGATTGAGATCGACGAGGGCGATTGCGTCATTGAAGCACGTATTTCGGATGGTCAAGATGAGCTTATTCTAATTACACATAACGGAATGTCGATTCGTTTTAGTGAACAGGAACTGCGCGATCAAGGTCGGGCGACACGAGGAGTCCGCGGGATCGCTTTACGTGAAAGCGACTATGTGGTGGCGATGACGATCGTCGATAATAATGCGACATTTCTCATCGCTGCTAAAAATGGTCAAGGGAAGCGTTCTTCTTTCGATAGCTACCGCCTACAAAAACGCGCTGGATTCGGCGTCATTGCTATTAAAATAACGAAAAATGCGGGTGTAGCAGCGGCATTAACGATCAATGAGACGGATGAAATTATGATGGTAACGGAGCGGGGACAAGCCATTCGTTCCCCTGTCAAAGATATTCGCGTTATCGGCCGAACAACCAAAGGAGTTCGTCTCATCAATCTCGAAAAAGGCGATCATCTCATAGGTATCAGCCGTATTATCGAAATTGACGATTAAAACTTATATTTATTACACTTGACTCTCTTATGGTCAATATATCAAGTAATAATATATTGATTTGTCAAATTGCTTAGCAAACCGCTTTCCTTGATGCCGTTCATTATAAATTGTATACCAATGACAACAAGAAATAATCCCGATAATCGAAAGCTTAATTTCAGGACTGTTGGGGTCAACCATTTAGCGCCTTGTAAGGTAACGACTAAAATTAAATACATTAAGAAAACGACCAATGAAATCGCTAATAAACAGTAAATAAAATCGGTTGTTCTTTGACAAGCACCTCGATTTGCAAGGATAATCGCTAGGACCCCAGGACCTGTAATAAGAGGTATTCCAAAGGGTGTAATTGCAATATCTTGGCGCTTTTTTTTCGGTAATTGGGCAATTTCTGCTGCTTCATTTCTGGAGACAGCTATTTCCGGATCAGGGGAACGCAACATATTAAATCCCATAAAAACGAGTAGCAACCCGCCTGCGATATTGAAAGCATCCATTGCGATCCCAATTATCGATAATGCTTTTGGACCACCAACTACGGTTAAGATCATGGCAAACCACGCTATTAAACATCCATTTTTTGCTGTTTTCAAGCGCTCTTTTTCCGTATAATCGGGTGTCATACTGAGGTAGAGCGCAACCACTGCTAATGGGCAAATGGCTGTAAAAATTTGATAGAAATAAGTAACAAATAAATTATGTCTTCCCTCCACACAAGTCCCTATTGTAAATATCACATCATTAAAAAACTTTTCCATGTTCTGCTATGCAACTACGATTTTGTACGAAGTCAATACCGTTCCGCGCCCATGATGATGGCGCGGAACAATTATATTACTGACGATGCATCTGATCAATTCGCCCACGAACCACTGAAATAAGAATTTTACTCCCTTTCCTTTCTTGTGAATGTTTCTCTAAAAATTTAAGATCTTCGCAAGCTTTTCGGTATGCTTCTTCTTCGCTTTGAGGATCTCGGGCATTTCTTCGAAATTCTTGTTCAATTTCTTCAAGCATTTCGGGGAAACTTTTTTTCTCTGTGGAAACTTCAACGTCATCAACTCTTTCTGGTGGCGCAGAGATTTGTGGTCGAGAGATTACTCCCTCTACTAATTCTGGTGGCGCAGAAAAAGAAGGTGGCATTTCTTCTTTTCTTGGAGTTTGTTGAGAAACTTTTCTTAGTTGTCGACGCCCACTAAATGGAATTTCTTCTTCCAGCATTTCATCTAAATCTGTTTTTGTTTCATCATCATCTTCACATTCGATCATTTCTGGACAAACAGCAGATGTTCGTTGTAGGAATTGTTGTTGAAATTCCAATTGTTGCCAGAGTTTTTTCTCACGTTGTTGAGCTTGCTTGAGCTCTTCGTTGCGTACTTGCATAATTTCTATTAATTTTTCTTCACGTTCCTGAGCTCGTTGTAAAGCTTCTTTTTGTTCTTCTGCTGTTTTGATCCACTGCTGAATTAACTCGTCGCGCTCTCGAATTGCTTCTTCGTATTGCTGAATTTCAATTTCTCCTCCTTCTCGAACTTGACGTAATTCTTCTGTAACCCGCTGTTGAGTTGCTGCAATTTCTTGCCGCAAGCGAGCTACTTCCTGTTGAGCAGCTTGTTCTTGCCGTTTAGCAGTTTCCGCCGCCTGCCGTTGTCGAACTACTTCCTGTTGAGCAGCCTGTTCTTGCCGTTTAGCAGTTTCCGCCGCCTGCCGTTGCCGATCAGCTTCCTGTCGAGCAGCTTGTTGCTGTTGTCGAAGAGCATCTAACTCACGTTGTCGAGCAGCTTCTTGTTGAGCAGCTGGTGGTGGTGGCACTGGCACTTGATTTCTTTCTTGCCCTTCATTCAATCTTGCTATCCCTTTTACGAATAGATCTTCATCGATCTTCTTTCCCGATGCCTTTGTACTTCTCCTAGCAGCTGGAGGAGGCGCTGGTGGTGGTTTGCTATAACCTCCTATTCCTTCCATGGATGAAATGGCTAACATACTCGCTAAAACAGAACCTATATTGAAAAATTTCTTCAACGCTTTAGAAAAGGCTGAAGGAAATAACGACTGAACTTTAGAATATTCTTCCATACAAAAAGGTACGCTTTTGGCATTGCAATAAGTGTCAAAAGCATTCTCTTCCAAAAACACAAAAATTAATTTTTTACATAAAATTAATTTAATCTTTAATAAATTTAAGTTAAGCAAATTTTTCCGAAAATTTTTTCTGGACTTGACAAAAATTAAGCTATAATATACTGTACTTAAATATACTGTACTTAAATTTTGAAAATTTTATTAAATAAAAAAGAGCTTAGAAGAGTTCTTTTTTTCAATATGCTTTATTAAAAGGCTATACTCGATTTCTCGAACTAGCAAAGCCTGAAAATGTCCTATTGCAATGTCTTTTTAAAGCATGCGAATTATAATGACTTCTTGTATCAAAACGAAAGCAATGTCCATGACCACTTCCATTAAAAGGTCGCTCCCGATTTCTTGAGTCAGCAAATGTTCGTACTCCATTAGAAGAACGAGAACCTATTTGATCAAAGCGTAAATATTTGCTCCATACTATACGATCTTCATATCGCATACGGTTTGTATAATCCAATGCGGTTTTCCCTTTGGCATCCCTAGCATTGAGATTTTTATTGCTTCTATTCCAAAGATCCTCTGCTATGTCGCCCGACATATGCCCTCGCTTACTTATTTCCTCAAAAAAAGCAATATACCCTTTATCGTAATCCTTTTTCGTAGCATGACTATTTAAGTGACCATTTCTATCGCAAACATTAAGACACTGAAGACGTTGGAAAAATCCTCTCCCTTTGTAATAAGGGTCATCATCCCAAGCCCACTCGGAACCTTTTGCGGCATCAGCATGCTTCGTTCTAAAACTACCTTGAACAATAGACATCGCCAATAAACCAAAGCTTATATAACTTATTATTTTCTTTATACGTATTATACTCATATTTTTTTCTCCTGTTGAAAACAATCGTACTATCTCAGAAGAAAAATTCCCTGTCAAGACTTTTTTAAAAAAAATTTAAGTGCGACTATCCCTTTAAAATAAAAAAGAGCTCCCACGAGCTCTTTTCGATGTTTATATTTTTAATATACACCCTAAAATAATATTATTTATAATACTATTTAGCCGTAATCTCAATTTTACTTTCATGAGCATTAAAATTAGCTCCTCTAGCTAATAAACTGTTTATTTTTTTAAATCTCCAGATTTTTTAGCTTTGCGTAAGGCACCATCAAGACTTGCTTGCAAAACTGTTAACATATCACTTCTAAACGTATTTGGATTAACATAATCCCACGCTGTACGTTTTGTTTCATTTTGGGCCAGAATATTTGGCTGACCTACATCCCATATTCATTGCATAATATCCAAATTTAACTCCTTTTTATCTTGAAAGAAGCAGATAAATGCTCGATCAAAATTTTCTCGAGAAGTACTTTTATTAAAGAGACCATTCTCGTCACAAATATCGCAATGATGCAAAATGGTTAACTCGTCCTTATTAAAACGCTCGATAAGATCTGCCACAGTATCCTTCGAATTAGGATTACCCTGGACGACAGACGTTGCCAATAAACCAAAACCTATATAACTTATTATTTTATTTTTACTCATATTTTTCCTTTTGTTGAAAACAATCGTACTATCTCAGAAGAAAAATTCCCTGTCAAGACTTTTTTAAAAAAATTTAAGTTATGGCGACTATCCCCTTAAAATAAAAAAGAGCTCTCACGAACTCTTTTCGATGTTTATATTCTTAATATACACTCTAAAACAATATTATTTATAATATTATTTAGCTGTGCTTTTTAGCGCCACGACTAAGTAAATAATCTATCATTCCTTGAAAAATAAACCTTTCCGCAAGGTCCAAAGCCGTTTCCCCTGATCCAGGATCACGACTATTAACGTCGACTCCTTTATCTTCCAATAAACTTTTTACTTTCTCAAAATTTCCGACTTTTACTGCCTCCCTTAGGGCACTACCAAGTTCACTGTTGCGCTGCAAATATTCTAACATCTTTTCCCATTTCCTTTGATCTTCCGGAGAGGTAACTTTGGCGATATAATCTCCCATCGTCTGTTCTTCATCCCTTATAATGTCGAGATTTTGATGACTTCTATCCCACAACCACTCCAATAGATCTTGTCCCCCCTCTGATAAAGGATTTTTCTCATATTCTCTAAAACAAGCGAAAAATGCGCTATCAAAATTTTCCCTCGAAGCATTTTCGTTCATGTGACCGTCTATAAAAATTCCATTACGACCCAAAATAGCGCTATCCTCAGGTGTCAGTACACTTACCTTTACACTTTCACTAGAACTACCCTGGACGACAGACGTCGCCAATAAACCAAAGCTTATATAACTTATTATTTTCTTTATACATATTATACTCATATTTTTTCTCCTGTTGAAAACGATCGTACTATCTCAAAAGAAAAATTCCTTGTCAAAGCTTTTCTTGGAAAAATTTTAATTTTTACAAAACCTAAAACTACGTATACTCACTTTGAACAAAACCCCAATAAAAGTAAAATATGTAAAAGATTTTTTTAGAAATATTTTTTAAGCGATATATGGCGACGATTTCCTGTTAGACTTACACTAAAGCGGCATTTTCGCGTGCTTGTTCATCTTTAATATCCTTTACCCAGCGTAATACTTCTGCAACCGGCGCTATCAGTTCCTTTG
This sequence comes from Puniceicoccales bacterium, assembly GCA_031290315.1. Classification (GTDB taxonomy): domain Bacteria; phylum Verrucomicrobiota; class Verrucomicrobiia; order Opitutales; family LL51; genus LL51. Next base: position 1,548 of record JAITNS010000079.1, on the reverse strand, counting down.
GTATGTACTCCATTACACCCGCCGTATCCATCAATGCGTGCGCCAAAGGTACATTGCGCATAATTGGTATCCCTTCCTTTTGCGCTACTTCTATCATTCTTTCCGCAATAATTCCCACTCCTTTCGCAATTACAAGTGGTAAAGGAAATATTGCTCGTTCAAAATCATAAAGTAAAGCAATTGCGATATGTTCTGGATTTGTTACAAGTGCGGATGCTTGTTTAGTTCGTTGTGGTGGATCTTCTTCGATCATTTCTTTATGGATTTGTTTACGTTTACTTTTAATCTGCCCATCACCTTCCGATTCTTTATACTCTCGCTTTACTTCATCTTTACTCATCATTAATTGGTCTTTCCACTTTTTTTTCTGATATATATAATCGATAGCAGCCATCACAATATAGGCAAAGATCACCATCTTCGCAAAATTAGCCATTACTGGCCCTAAAATATCAAATACTCCTGCTAATCCACAAAACGGTAGTAACAATAAATCACCAAATACACCTTTTACTAACTCTATCAATAAAAATCCTAAAAAGATAATTTTTGCTGTCGACTTGAGTAATTCGACGAGATTTTTCATAGAGAACATTTGTTTTAATTTAGACATAGGGTTAAGTTTATTAAGGTCAGGTTGGATTGTTTTCGAGGTAAATAGGATTCCGACCTGTGCAAAATTACCGATTACTCCCATCAATGCGACGAGGCAAACGGGTGGAAAAACAATACTACCCGTCTTCATTAATACTCCCCATAATGCTTGCGACGTATAGCCACTTATATCGCAACGTCCGATAAATTGTGTTGGGATCAAGATTAGTTCGGAGATATTATTCAAATGTTCATTCCATCCCATTCCGACATAGCAAAATGCTCCGATTAAAGTTAGAGTTGAATTAACATCCTGACTTTTGGCGATATTTCCTTTTTCACGGGCATCGCGTATTCGTTTTGATGTTGGCTCCTCAGTTTTTTCACTCATTTATTTCAATTCCTTTCATTTCCTTGTATTTAAAATCTTCCTTATTTTTTTTATAACAATATTTCGTTTAAAGTCAGTCTCAATTTTACATCCCAATTTTTTTGCGACATCTCGATATTTTTTTCTCTCAAATCTTTTTCCCAAAACATCTCGCATTCTTTTTAGATATTAGTTCCTTAGCTCCTCAGTTTTTTCACTCATTTATTTCAATTCCTTTCATCCCTTTGCATTTAAAATCTTTCTTATTTTTTTTATAATAATATTCCAATTAAAGTCAGTCTCAATTTTACATCCCAATTTTTTTGTGACATCTCGATATTTCTTTTCTCTCAAATCTTTTTCCCCAAAACATCTCGCATTATTTTAGATATTAGTTCCTTAGCTCCTCAGTTCTTTCATCACTCATTTATTTCAATTCCTTTCGTTTCCTTTGTATTTAAAATCTTCCTTACTTTTTTTTATAATAATATTTCGCTTAAAGTCAGTCTCAATTTTACATCCCAATTTTTTTGTGACATCTCGATATTTCTTTTCTCTCAAATCTTTTTTCCAAAACATCTCGT
>JAITNS010000074.1 GCA_031290315.1 Puniceicoccales bacterium | reverse complement strand
TGATTCTTTGAGGAAAGTTCATAAATAGTAGTAAACAATAACAAGATGTTCTTTCAAGAAAAAAGTAAATAGTAAATTTTTAGTTATGGGACTCTGTCCCAAACCCTGCAAGGAGTCATGGACTCCTTGACCTGGTTTTCGGCCAAAGATTGCCAATGGCATATCTTTGGCCGAAATAGAGCCTGGCCGCATTTAATAAGTTCAAAGAATAACATTCTTTGAACTATTTCTCCGGCCCTAGATTGGATGCCGTTGGCATTCAATCTAGGGCCATAAAGGAGGTCCAGGGGATACTATCCCCTGGCGGGGTATGGGGCGGGGAGCCCCATCAAAGCTAAGCCAAGATTTCATAATTTAAATTTTTTTAAGCTTATCGAAGGAGAGCATAAAAAAAGATTTCTTTTTTCAGAAAGAACTTTAACATAGAGTGTAATGAGTAGCTTACGGGTTATTTTTTTTGCCATTATAACACTTTTTTTAAATGGATGCCAAACGGCTAAAAATTTACCAAAATCTGACTTCCATTTTTATATTGAAAGTAACGAAACCTCAGCCAATGCCCTTTGGATCCGTACCGCTACTATGCCTGTCAGTGATCTAAAAATTAATATCTGCCCATACCCAGCCCTCCTCGCTAAAGATGTGGAATTCGCTCAATTAATACCATCAAATGTCGGACAATGTATTTTATTTAAATTTACTCACCCTGCTTCCGTCATGCTCTATCAGTTATCCGTGGAAAGTGTGGGACGAAAAATTGTCCTCATCTTTAATGGACAGCCAATCGGATTATCGATGCCCATTAATAGCACCATTATGGACGGTACCCTAGCCATCTTCCCGGAAATAAATGAAGATGAATTGAAGTCTGTCATTAAAGAGATTAATGATACGGTTGTAAAGATAAAGAAATTGAAAAAGGATTAAAAATGTCGATGTTTCGCTCATTATTTCGTAAGCGCTCCCAAATCCCTAACGCTGAAGACCTCGAAGAGTATGCCCAAAAAGATGAAAGCGGGAATATGACAGCCGCTGTCGCTGCTAAAAAAAGTAGTAGTTCCACGGAAGAATTTCTCGACTACTGGATCGAAAAAGCCGTCGAGATGGGCACCTCCGATATCCATTTCGAACGCTACCGTACCTATGTCAAAATTCGCTACCGAATCGACGGTAAATTGAAAACAATTAAGAAATTACCCGTTAATTTACATAGTGGACTCGTCACACGGGTTAAAATTCTCACAAAATTAAAAATCGACGAAAAACGTATTCCACAAGATGGACGATTTTCCCTCACAAAAGGGAGTAAGAAATTCGACGTCCGTGTATCTATTTTGCCAGGCTATTTGGGGGAATGTATTGTCATGCGTCTCCTTCAAAGTACAAGCGATAGCTTTTCGCTCCAAAAATTAGGCGCACGGGAACAAGATATCTCGAAATTAGAACAACTCATATCGATTCAAAATGGAATTATCGTCGTTGCAGGACCAACAGGCTCCGGTAAATCGACCACCCTCTACTCGATTATTCACAAAATTTCTTCTCCGGAACGTAAAGTAATTACGGTTGAAGATCCAGTCGAATATCAATTGGAGGGGATCAACCAAGTATCGGTCAACGAAACAATCGGCATGACTTTTGCGGCAGCGTTACGCTCGATGCTTCGTCAGGCACCTAATATTATATTAGTTGGCGAGATCCGCGATAAGGAGACGGCTGAGATCGCGATTCGCGCTGCATTGACGGGACATTTGGTATTGAGTACGGTACATGCTAAGGACACGGTCAATGCAATCACTCGACTACTCGATTTGGGCGTCCCCAGTTATCTCGTCGCAGCCACCTTACGAGGGGTACTATCCCAACGCCTCGCTCGTAAATTATGTCCTCATTGCGTGAAAAAAGGTACTTTTAAGCCAGAATTTTTAAAGGATATAGCGCCTGAATTTCCGATACCATCGGAAGTGGTTGTGAGTGAACCGGGCGGTTGTGAGCGTTGTTCCGGGCGGGGGTATAGAGGGCGGCAAGCGGTGATTGAGATTTTATCGATTAGCGAAGAGATTCAGAAGATGATCGATCGCAAAGGGGATGAGGATGAGATTCGAGGACAAGCGCGTCAAGAAGGCATGGAGACACTCCGCGAGATCGCTCTCCAACATTACGTACAGGGAGAAATCGGCCAAGAAGCTCTACTCGGTTTACTTGCGGAGATGAGCTGATTCATTTTTCAACTATAAATCATATTGAGGATATTACTTAAGGATGATCATAAAAAGATTTTTCTGATAGTATAATATGCGTATGGAGTGAGTAGGCTTAGGCGGTAGGAAGCTGATAGGAATTGGGACTAAGAGGATTTATTTAGGACAGATAGTAGGTAAGACGTATTTAAGACAGAGTATAAGGGTTACTTATACTTTTATTTTTTTGCAAAAAGTAGCTTGCGGATAGATGAAATTGGTCGTAGAACGTTATTATTATGCTTAATAGAAAAGTAATATATAGTTGTGGTGCATTATTATGCACTGGTCATTTATTAAATGCAGCACTGACAGAAAAAGTGCTTTTATCACCCACTAGGTCATGCAAATTTGCGCCTCCTTTGGTTAGGCATCAAGATATACCTTTTGCACAATTTGCGATTGATTTTTCTACAATGTCAGAAGGCGATTCCTTAAAACTGCAACAACAACGGCAGGAAATATTAAATATCCGAAACCAACGGCAAAAGATATTAAATACCCGAAAACAATGGCAAAAGATATTAAGAAAACATAACATCTCACTTGACCAACTTGATCGGCTTTTCCCTACTCTAAGTTTTAAATTAGCGGCTCAGCTTCCAGAGGATATAGAAGAGTTACGCACAGCAACTCAGAAAGCAATTCAATCATCGCTCAAAACAGCAATTCCGATAACAGCCCAGGAATTTTATCCTTGTTCTT
>JAITNS010000061.1 GCA_031290315.1 Puniceicoccales bacterium | reverse complement strand
ACATACTTTTTAGACTTTTGGGAGTGAGTATGAAATTCGAATAATTTCTGCAAGTTAAAAGTAAAACGGATTAAATCAAAATCCAAACGATTTCGACTTTTTCATTTAGCAATTTTTGGGTAAAAAAAATTAAAAAAGTTCCAAACATTCCCCATCACCTATTCAACTTGTGCCGCGATTCGTATGTCGCATACATTTTTCTTGTACTTTATTAATAGCCTCAGGCTTTTTTTGAGCATTCAATAATTGTCCTGCTGTTTCCAAACCTGCAATGCCCCAAGTTAAACTAGATACAATTTCCCTTGCAAGTAATTAATACTATTTCCCTAGCAGATCCTTATAAGATACTTTTTCATTGGAAAGACTATTTATATATATTTTCAAAATCCCCACGCGAATAGGGACAAAGATTCCATTAATAAGATTGATTAGGAAACTTACGAAGCCTCCAATAAATCTGGCTAAAGCTCTTAATGTGGAGAAGCATCGTTCTCCACACCGCTTAATACTTTGAATAGCCTTCTCCTTGAAACTTGGCCTTAAAGAATCAATTTGTTTTTAAGTAATTATTTCTCCCAACGATTGTTATGCTTGGGCCTGATCATGATTTTCTAATCGGTATTTTTGTATCATAAATAAATAATAAAAATGTCTCAAAAAAAAACTCATCATCCCAGAGAGAAGATCCTTTTTATTTTTAATATTTCAATGTAGGCGAATTTTGGGATTTAGCCATGCCTGGATACAATCCACCAGCGCATTACAAATAATCACTGCTAAGGCGTAGAAATTGACGATTCCGAGGATCAGCATATCGTCGCGGTTATTGATAGCTTGGATTAGGAGGCGTCCGAGGCCAGGGATTTGAAAAATGGTTTCCGTTACAATGGCTCCACTAATAATACCTGCAAATGCTGGTCCCATATAAGCTACCACTGGTAATATTCCATTTCTTAGCGTATGGATAAAGAAAATTCGTCGTTCACTAATTCCACGGGCTCGTGCTGCCATAATATATGGTTTTTGTAAAACATCGCACAGGCCACGTTTTGCCAATCGGGAGATATAGGAGGCATAGAGGGTACCGATAGTTAGGGTTGGTAAAATTTTATCGCTCCAATTTTCCCAGCAGGCGACATTTACCCAATGCAAACATATTCCAAAAATATAAATCAACAAAGGGCCTACGATAAATGCTGGCAAACAGATTCCCAAGGTCGACAAAAAACATAGGACAAAGTCCCATTGGGTACCTTGCAAGCGTATACAAATCATGCTCACCGAAACGCCTACTATTAGGGCAAATAGCATACTATACAAGCCCAGTTCAAAACTCACGACTGCTTTTGATTTGACGAGATCGGCCACATCCCAATTACTATATTTATAGGAAGGTCCAAAATCTCCGTGCAAAACATTTTTGATATAGCGGCAATATTGTTCACTAAGGGGGCGATTAAGACCGTAGCGTTCATGTAATTTTTGACGGATTGCTGCGGGCATTTCTTTTTCGGCATCGAAGGGTCCACCGGGGACAAAATGAACTAAAGTAAACGTCAAAAAAGTCACCGCAAAAAATGTCGGTAATGCCAATAATATTCTTTTAAGCAGGAAGGGCAACATGAGCGTTTATAACAACACATAATAAGCTTTTTTCTTCAATGTATTGATCCAAGCTTCTTGCAATGTTTGATATTTTTCACCTAAGAGGGTATGTTCTATCTGATTTCTAGCCTCATGCAGCGACAGGGCATGAGCGTTTTTAACATTTTGAAGTCCTAAAAAGATCCATTGATTACCGCAATCAACGGGAACATTATCAAAGGAATAGGTTGACATTGTTGCGATTTTTTCAGTAATTACTGGCAACACATCTGTTTCTGCTAAATCGTCCATATGGTTTACTGTAATTCCTGGAATTTTAGTTAATTGGGAACAGCATTTTTCGTAGGATAAATTTTGTTGGAGGAGTGATTTAATTGTTGTGATTGCTTCTTCATTTTCCTTTGTGACCATTACTTGATCGATACTAAACTGTCTTTCCTGAATAAGTTTTGAACGGTTAGTATCATAATAATGTTTAATTTCGAGAGGGCTAACCGTATTGGGTTTAATGACATTACGTTCATACATAAAAGAGACGATTGCATTTTCTCGAATTTCGTCTTTAAAACTATAAGTAGTTTTTCCTTGTTTTTGCAAAGCCTCTGCAAATTTCAAGCGATCATTATCGCAGTGTAATTTTAAGATTTCGTCATATTTTTTTTGGACATGATTTTCTGGTAATTTTCCTTTCATCCGATCAAATTCCTTTACGATAATTTTTTTTTCGATCATTACATTCAATACTTTTGTATGCAATTCTGCTTCCGATTGTGCATTTAAATATTTCCCCTGCTTAGCACGGCTTACTTCTATTTCGATTTGTTGTTTTGTGATTACGGCATCTTCCACGTGTGCTAGGATCCAATTTTGGTAAACATTTTTTTGGGCTATAAAACCGTAGAGTGTTACGCCGCGCAATACAATAAAGAGTGTACTAATTTTAAAGAAAAACTTCAACATAAGTTTGGAGCTTAGGGCTACTTAAAAAAAGAAAAGAAAATTTTCTAGAGAACATTTTTCTCTAGAAAATCTTTTATATATTCTACTATTAAAGTCTATGGAGTTTAATACTGAAAAAACTATTTTTGAGAAAATCATCGATCGAGAGATTTCTGCAGAAATTCTCATGGAAGATGACCTATGTATTGTGATTAGGGACATTAATCCGGGAGCGCCGGTACATGTGCTTATTATTCCAAAAAAAAGGATTCCGCATTTAGCTGAGGCCCGGGAACAAGATGCATTACTATTGGGGCATTTATTGTTAATGGCACAGAAATTTGCACAACAAAAAGAATTAGGAGGAGGGTTTCGGGTTGTGATTAATAATGGTCAAGATGCCGGTGAGACGGTTCCCCACTTACATGTTCATCTTTTAGCTGGAAAACCTATGATTTGGCCTCCTTGCTAATAAAAAAATAATCTTACTTACACTCTCGGAATGCCCCTAGCCCCTAAAGATTTTAACAATAAGCCCTTTGAATATCATAGGGAGTTAGAATTATTGATTGAAAATATTACGAATTTAGGGGTTGGTATTGGGCGTTACGAGGGGTGGGTAATCATGGTACCGAATGTTGCGATTGGTGAGCAAGTTCGCTGTCGAATTTACCGCAATCACAATAATTATTCCGAAGCTGATTTAATTGAAATTTTAGAGCCATCGCCCGAACGCATCGAGTCTCACTGCCCATTATTTGGTATTTGCGGAGGCTGTCAGTATCAGCATCTAATATATGATGTGCAATTGAAACTCAAGCGACAGCATGTTAAAGAATTATTACAAAAGCTTGCTTATGCGGACGTCGATGTACAGCCAACTATCGGAACGGATCAAATTTATTACTATCGTTCGAAATTGACGCCTCATTTCGAAAGAAATGCACAAAAGATTGGTTTTTTAAAAATGGGTTGTCGGTTTGAGGTTGTAGATATCGAGCAATGCTGTATTGCGACACATGCGATCAATGAAAAATTTAAGACTTTACGCCAAGAGGTACGGAAAAAATCTTTTAAGCGAGGCGGAACGCTACTGCTTCGCGATACGGGTGATGGTGTTGAAACGAATCCCGCAAATATTATTACGCAAGCGATCGGTCCATCGCGATTTCAAGTTTACGCTGGGGAATTTTTTCAAAATAATCCATATATTTTACCGACTTTCACGGACTATATTATCGACGAAGCTAGTGGTGATGGCATTGAATTTTTATTAGATATTTATTGCGGTGTAGGCGTATTTGGGATTTATGGCAGTGAAAAATTTCGAAGTATTATTGGGATTGAAATCAATGGGCGTGCGATCGCACTTGCCCGTCAAAATGCTGCTATAAATAATATTTCGAATATTCGTTTTATTGAAGATTCAGCAGAAAATATTTTTATGGAAAGATTATCCGATGCCATCAAAACTTCTATTATTCTCGACCCTCCACGCAAAGGTTGTAATGAAGCATTTTTACAAAAATTGGTTAATTTTTCGCCGAAAAAAATTATATATGTTTCATGTAGTCCTGACACCCAAGCTCGTGATATAAAATTTTTACTACAACACCATTATGCTATTCATCGTGTGCAACCTTTTGATTTATTTCCACAGACACGACATATTGAAAATGTAATCACGCTCCTAGTGTAAGGGCTTCTCGCCCTTATAATCCTCGCCAGGAAACATTGTTTCCTGGATCTTGATTGTAGCCCAATGATTATGTATATTATACATAATTATTGGGCTAATAAAAGGTCAAGGAGTCCATGACTCCTTGTGGGGTATGGGGCAAAGCCCCATATATCTACTTTTTGCTAATAGCATAGCCTGGCTGCAATTAATAAGTTCAAAGAACAATATTCTTTGAACTATTTCTTGGCCCTAGATTGAGATGCCCTTGGCATCTAATCTAGGGCCATAAAGGAGGTCCAGGGGATCCATCCCCTGGCGGGGGTATGGGGGGCGAGCCCCATAATCAAGAGAGAGCATTTAGGAAATCATTTTCTGTCCAAATTTGAATTCCTTTAATTTCGGCCTCACGCAATTTTTGTCCTTTTTCAATTCCCGCGATTAGGACATCGACTTTTGAATTAATTACATTTGTAACGGACCCGCCATTTTCTTCGATCAACACTTTTGCTCTATCGCGTGTATATTTTTCTAATTTTCCCGTGAGAGCAAATAATTTACCAGAAAACTTAGGATTTTTTTTTATTGACAAAATCGAACATTCTACTCCACTTGCTAACAATTCATGGATTAGATTTACATTTTCTTCTTTTTTAAAAAAATCGACGATACTTTGCGCAGCTTTAGTACCGATACCTCTGATATTAAGCAAATCATCGATTGAAATATTATTCATCAATATATTTAAAGAAGGAACATGGAGAGCGAGATCTTTTGCTGTTTTTTCGCCGACAAGCGGAATTCCCAGTGCATTAACAAATCGCCACAGTTCCGTTTTTTTACTATGCTCAATATTTGATAGCAAACGATTGACTGATTTATCACCAAAATTATCTAACAAATATAAATCTTCTTTTTGGAGCGAATAGATATCGGCAATTGTTTTTAATTTTTTGTTTTCGACTAATCTTCGGATAAGGGCATCGCCCAGACCATCGATATCCATTGCCGTCTTCGATGCAAAATAAATAATTTTTTGAATGACCTGTTCCCGACAATTCATATTAGGGCAACGCCGGGCGACTTCTTCTAGTAACCGTAAAAGTTTGGCATTACAGCAGGGACATTTTTCAGGAAATATAAATTTTTCCGATATTTTATTTTTTCGATATTCCACCTTAACGCCAATAATTGCTGGTATAATTTCTCCAGATTTTTCAACAATCACCCTATCACCAATACGAATATCTTTTTTTTCAATATCATCCGCATTATGTAATGTTGCCCGTGATACGCATGATCCTGATAAATTGACTGGCTCCAATTCGGCGACGGGTGTAACCACACCGGTTCGACCAATTTGAAAAGTAATATCTCGCAAAATTGTTTCTGCGCATTCCGGCTCAAATTTATACGCGAATGCCCAACGGGGTGCCTTTGCCGTCGTCCCTAATTTTGCCTGTAATACGCATTCATTAACTTTGAAAACAACACCATCCGTATCGTATGATAATTGTTTTCTTTCCTTGTCAAGTTGTTTAATGATTTGTTCCACATCCTTTATTTTTTCGCAAACATGAAAACACCGCTGTGATTGAAATCCTAATTGTTTCAAAAATAAATAAACATCATTTTGAGTTATAAAATCGCCTCCCAACCCTACTCCATAGGCAATGAACTTCAATTGGCGCGAGCGAACTTCTTCACTATCCATCAATTTTATAGTACCCGAAGTTAAATTGCGTGCATTTGCAAAAAGTACTTCCCCTCTTTCTTCTCGTTCTTGATTAATGCGATGAAAAATTGCTTGGTCCATATATATCTCTCCACGAATTTCGATCCGTTCAGAAATATTTTCGATCCCTAGGGGTAATGCTTCGATTGTTTTCACATTATCTGTTACATCATCGCCTTCGATACCATTTCCCCGCGTCAAAGCATATTTCAATTGGCCATGTTCGTAAATCAAATTTACCGCAAGCCCATCGATCTTCGGCTCGACCATATAGATTATATCATTCTCTATTTCCAGTAATTTTCGAATACGCGTATCAAAGTCAAAAACATCATTTAAATTATAAGTATTTTCCAAACTAAGCATTGGCGTATAATGCTTATGTGTCAATAAAATTCCGCTTCGATCGTCCCCAAATTTTATCAACGAATCTGCGGGCAGTAGTGATTCCAAATGCAACAATTCTGCTTTTAAACAATCATATTCGAAATCTGAAATCTCTGGCTGTGAATCTTTGTAATATAACCGATCATGACGCTCAATTTCTGCGCTTAATTGTAAAATCTTTTTCTGAATTATTTTTTTCTCTTTTGGTGTCAACTCCGACATGATTATTCCATATTATTCTCCTAGACGTTTACTAGGAATCAAATAATTTGCAACATAGTCCTTTACTGCTTCTTGTAAGGGCATTATCGGTTTTTTATAGCCTATGGCATGAAGTTTTCGAATATTACCACATGTATAATATTGGTATCTTGCCCGCAAATTTTCAGGCATTTCGATATATTGGATATGTTGTGGTTTCTGTAAAACTTCGAAAATAGGAGCAAGGAGATCAAGCCATGTATTTGCTTCCCCAGAGCCGATATTATAAATCCCTGCTGTCGATCGCCCATCGATAGATTCTGTAACATTTCCCAAAAAGATTGTCATATCGACTGCATCTTTTACATATAAAAAATCACGTTTTTGATATCCATCGGCGTATTCCGGACGATAACTTTTAAATAATTTTACTTGGCCAGTGCTTTGGATTTGCTCATAGGCCCGCACCACCATGCTAATCATATGCGCTTTATGATATTCGTTTGGCCCAAATACATTGAAATATTTCATCCCATAAAGTTTCATTCCTTTGGTTTGTGCATAAATATCAAATAAATGTTTAGAATAACCATACATATTTAAGGGGCGCAATGTGTATAATAATGCTTCATTGTCTTCCATTCCTTGAGATCCGTCGCCGTAGGTTGCTGCTGAAGAAGCGTAAACAAAACGTATTTTATGTTGTTCGGCATAGTGTGCTAAATTTTTTGTGAACTCGAAATTATTTTTCATCAGGAAGCGACCATCGGTTTCCATTGTATCGGCACACGCCCCCAAATGGAAAATAGTTCTGATATTTCGTGCAGAATCGCTCCCCAAATACGCCATTAAATCATCCCCATCGACATAGTCATGGAAATGAAGTGGAATTAAATTTTTATAGCGATCATCCGTTGACAATCGTTCGCAAAGGACGATATCTTCTACGCCCAAATTATTTAGTGCCCAGATCAATGCACTGCCGATAAGTCCAGCACCACCCGTAACTAAAATACTACCTTCCCCGATTCTCATGATTTTACCACCTGCTGTTTTTCGTACAACTTCCGATATAAGGTATCATTTGATAATAAACTTTGATGGGTACCTTCTTCAATAATTTTTCCTTGGGAAAAAACGAGTACCTCATCGACAATCGACATCATACTAAAGCGATGGGAAATCATAATAATTGTTTTATCACGGGAGAGATTTTTAATTGCTTGATAGATTGCCTGTTGACTTTCTGAGTCCAACGCCGATGTTGCTTCATCGAAGATAAGAATTGGGCAATCGCGTAAAAACACACGGGCTAATGCGATACGTTGCTGCTGGCCGCCCGAAATCGTTCGCCCCTCTTCCCCTATTAATGTATTATATCCGTCTGGCATTTGTAAAATAAAATCATGGGCGTAGGCTTTTTTAGCTGCTTCGATCACTTCTTCTTTCTTTGCGTTCGGCTTTCCCCAAATAATATTATTGTATACCGTATCGTTAATTAGGGTTGGATCTTGGGGCACATAACCAATATTACTTCGCAAATCATGTTTCAACATGTCACGAATTTCTATACCATCGACGCTAATATTACCTTGGTCTGGATCGTAGAATCGTAGAATCATATTTACAAAGGTCGACTTTCCGGCGCCACTTGCTCCTACTAGTGCATATGTTTTGCCATGTTGAAGTATCACATTGATTTTTTTTAACACTTCCCTATTATTCAAATATCCAATAGATACCTCCTGGAATCGAATATCGCCATGTAGTTTCCCGACTAAAACGGGATTACTAGGATCCACGATTTTTTCCGGCTCACTCAAAATAACCTCGATACGATCAACGGCTGCCATACTTGTCTGGATTTTATTACTGAGATCTCCCAAGCGTTTAATAGCATCGTAGCCGAAATAAAGTGCAGTTGCTAATGATATAAAAAGTTCCAACCTCAAATTTTGTCTATACGCATAAAACATTGCAAACCCGACACCGACGGCAGAAATCACTTCGACGATGGGAGAAATAATTAATTGATATTTTATGACTTGTAAGAAAGCGTCGGAGAATGCGTGGCACGCCTTACGATAACGCCCAATTTCTTGTTCTTCTAAACCGAAAGCACGTACCTCTTTTATAGCCGCTAAATTGTGATTGAGTTTATTGATAATTTCCGTTGTACGCCCTTGCATTTGACCTGATTTATTACGTAACCGTTGTCCAATATTTCGGATTGGAAAAATAATTACCGGTAAAGCGGTTAGAAATAGAAATAAAATCACCAAATCCGATTGTTCAATGCAAAGGTAAACCAGGTAACTGATAGCCCCTAGAAGAGCCATGGGTTGAGTAATGATATCGTGAGAGATGTCGACCAAATTTGTTTGGATAATCGTACTTGCATTAATCGAGCGCGAGATTAATTCCGAAGGTGGGCATTCATTAAAAAATCCTAAATGTAAGCGCTGCATTTTTTGAAAAATCATCATACGTAATTCTTCTACAATATGTTGTCCGCAGGCTGCAAAATAATAGGAACTTAAAAAACCAGAGATACCCCGTATTAACATTACAAGCATGGGCAACAACGTGAGAATGGTCAGAATTACACTTCTAATCGCCTCACCACTGAACAGAATACTCGATGAATATTTTAAAATGACCGGGATACCAAACCCACTTGATAAGCCGTGGACAATTCCCATTATTATCGCCAGTATAACGTCTTTTTTTGCTTTTTTAAGGAATCTGAAGTAACTAAATAAACTCCAGATACTCATCCTACATTCACGCATAATTTGAACCATGCATGATTTTATAAATCTTCAAACTTTAAATCTTTTAAATGCCCCAATGGCGTTTGGTCTCGGATAATTTATCCGATCCCTCTATCTTTTTTATTTTTTGGTTGATGGTTCCCAACCATGGGGAATCTTTTGGTGCCAGCACGACAATCTCTTGCTTAGTGCCCAGTAATGATAATTCTAATTCGCGATATTTTGCAACCATATCTTTAGCGGCGTAACTATTGCTTAAAAAGGCATCGATATATTGGTCAGAGCCTTTACTTTCTTTTAACAAATGTTCAAGCATTTCGCCATTGGTTGGGAAAGTAACAACTTTTGCATTTAAGATATTAGCGTTACGAATATAATCTTCAAAAAAAGAATTTTTGATTACTCCAATACATTTGCCTTCAAAGGAAAACTTTTGCATATCTTTTTTTGGTTTTTTCCAAGAAACAGCAGCAATATCGGTACTTAGATAACAATCACTATTCCCTAAGGTCGAATTACTCGACGTATTTTTTATAAGGCAACCTAGAACGACATGGACTTTTCCTGTGCTAATATTTTCTTCGATTTCGGTCGTCTCGATAGGCACTATTTCCACATGAACCGCCTTATTTTCAAAAAGCAAACGAATAAGGTCCACATCAAAACCGATAGGCGTACCGTTACGCATTGCTGTAAATGGTAAATTATCACGCGGGATACCGACTTTTAAAATTTTTTCAGATTTAGCTGGAATAACGGCTTGAATTATTTCTTTTTGAGTCTTATCTTTTTCTTTTTGTTCTACCGTATCTGATGGGTGAGAAAATAGGAAATCAGCGATCCCGCGCATTAAAGCAATATGTTTTTCCGTAATTGTAATTCCTTTAAAGCTAGTAGCTGTTTCTGTCTTGCTATCCGTTTCGCTTTTACTTTCATCTGCCCACAAATTTACTATAAAAACACAGAAAAATAATATTACTTTACGCCAATGTTTCACGCTAAGGTTCTACTTTTTTCACGGTGAGCGTCAACAAATTTTATAACCTTATATTTAAGTATGAACATATGCAATTTCGCTCCATTGTCCCATTGTTTTCGTATTAGAGATGAAACCACTCCAATAGCGTTTTACGAGTGGCGTAAATACTGCTTTGACGGATTCTATTTCTTCATTAAGTATGCCACTAAGTGATAAAATACCATATTGTTTTAGGCTATTGACCAATATGGAAGCGTGGGCGATTAGGATGGGGGCTAAAATATTAGCAAGGATCAGATCTGCTTGGCGCCCTAAAATTCCCATATTAATTTCTGCTAAGCGGAATTCAATGGAAGGAGCATCATTTTTCTGAGCATTTTGTTCACTAATCTTAATTGCGTCGGGATCGTTATCAAAACCATATACATTCCCAAATCCTAATTTTGCAGCGGCGATAGATAGGATTCCGGAGCCGCAACCGATATCGATTACCTTTTTTAAAAATACTGAATCTTTAAATAAATTCCAATAATCAACGATTCGTGCCAAGCACAATTTTGTTGTTTCGTGAGCTCCGGTACCGAATGCGATTTCCGCATCTAGATAGACCCCAAATTGTCCTTCCGGAACGGTATAAATTCCCCTATTCCAAGCTGGCACAATATGTAGTGGACCGATATGGAAGGGGTTTAAAAATTTTTTATATTCTTCCTGCCAATCCCGTTCCCGTATAATTTCACAGAGTGGTATTTTCTCTACCAATAATGGAATTTGTTCTTGTAAATTTCGCCATGATTCCTGAAAATCGTTCTCAAAATAGCCACACAATTGACATTGATTTTCTGTTTTTTCTATGGTCCACGGTATTTGTTCTATTTCAGCGAGCGCGATTTCTACGCTTGCTGCTTCACGGGGAGATAAATCAAAAAATACTTTTTTCACTTTCTATTTGTTGTATAAATTGTTTGGGATTTTGCGCCATAAAAAATGACATTCCCGTTACTATTACATTAGCTCCCCGTTGAATACATTGGCAAGCATACGCTTCATTAATACCCCCATCAACTTCAATTCTTACAAACGAATTACATTGACGCAATATCTCGATCTTCTGCAATACACTATCAATAAATTTCTGCCCAGAAAATCCCGGTTGCGCTCCCATGATCAGTACGAGATCGACAATATCTATGTATGGAAAAATCTTTTCTATCGCTGTTTCTGGATTGAATGCGATACCTACTTGTTTCCCTACTTTTCGAATATTTGTCAAAATTTTTTCTATATCGCCATGTGCTTCAACATGTATGGAAATTAAGTCAGCGCCTGCTTTTGCAAAGGGCTCTATAAAATTTTCCGGATGAGTAAGGAGTAAATGGACATCAAAAAAAAGTTTTTGTTTTTGGCGGGCAAGGTCCGCTACTACCTGTGGTCCAAATGTTAAATTAGGAACAAAATGTCCATCCATGACATCGATATGCAACCAACGGGCGCCACTTACTATTACTCTCCCCATACTTTCCAATAAATTGGCATGATTTCCAGCTAAGATCGATGGCGCAACCGTAATTTCCATTGCAACAATATATTATTACCAGATATTTACCACTGCAGCACAAATCTTCCTCGCCAAACGTTCCATTAAAGGTGGAATAGCTTGATCTCGAAGCAAGTGAAAATTTTTTTCTTTTTCCAAATCCATACTTGTTTCAAAACGTTGGTGATCTAAAAGCAAGCGTCCATTTTTATCAATCAGCGTACATTCTGCGGCGATACGAAGGTCGAAAGACAAAACTTGTGCCGTATCATCCGGGTTATATGTAGAACTCTTTTGGGAAAAATCGACAACTTCCACCTGCAAATGCAATTGTGCTTTTTCCTTTGGAGTTAATTTTAATGAAGTATTTTGTTGAATATTTTTGATCAATTGAGGAGTCAGTATACTGGAGGCCTTAGGGCACAGGGAGCTATTTTTCACGGGCTCAACGTAAATCGACTGGGCAACATCTTCCAATGATGCACCCCGATGGTAATGGGTACACCCTGCAATAATCGCCAATATAAAAAATAGAATAGAGCGTATCATTAAGCTTTTTCGCAACAATTAGTTTCCTGAGCGCCATGCACATCTTCTGATTTTACAAACGGCGTAACACTAGCTTCTTGTGTAGAATCTATTCTGCCTTCTTTTTGATCCATAATACGGTCTTCGACGATTGCCGCATGAACAAATTCATCGTTATCATCGTTACTTTGCAGTTTATAGGGAGGGAATAAGAAATCGACGGGAGTCGGCTTTGGTTTAGCTCCACTGTCTATTGCTTCGATCTTCTTTTTCGCGACTTCTGCACTTAATAAGTAGGAAACATACTCAATCGCCGAACGATATAATATTTTTGCTGCTTTCTTGTTATACCGCGTATTGAAATAAAAATCTCCTAATGTGATTTTCGATTGGGCAATCTTTTCCCTTAAATCTTTCATCCGATTCATAACCGATAGCACTTCTTTATGATTAGGGAATGAGGAACAAAATTCATCATAGTAACGCAAGGCCATTACCGCTCCCCCTTGATTATAATCCGCTCCTTTCACTAAACTACTGTAAATTTCCCCGATTTCTAAATACGCATAGGGCACTTTGACTGAATTTGAATAAGTATCAATGAGCTTATCAAGGGTAGCGATTGCTAAGTCGTAATGTTTTGCGCGGATATGTAAATTGGCAATTTCAACCAATGCTTCTGGCGCATAGCGGCAATAGGGCGCATACTGTAAAATTAATTCATAATTCTTCACCGCTGAATCATAATCGCGCAACCCAGGAATCGTTCCAAAATAACGCGGTCGCACGCCCCTTTGTAATTTTCTAGCAATCCGAAAATAATATTCGATCGCTGGCATAAACCATACACTTTCCGGATAACGCTTTACAATTTTCGTAAACATCCGAATCGCTGAAGTAAATTGGTGATTTTTTTCATACAATAGCCCTCGAGTATAATAGGCACTCGATGCCATTTCGCTTGTTTTATAATCTTTGCAGATTTTCTTATATAAGGTCAATGCTAGTTTTAAATTATTTTGTTTTTCGGCTCCTTTGGCTTGGCTTACCAAATCACTCAAAGGAATTTTTCCTTTTGTATTACCTGAGACTTTTTTTTACGCTCTTTAATTATAGTTGCCCGTGATCTTGCAAAAGAGGGCACCATTAATCCCATTACCATAAATAATAGTGTTAAATGAAATTTATTAAACATGTCATTCAATAAAACAACCCTTTTAGTTTCAAGCAACAAAAATTTTTATTTCCAGCGAATCAATGATGCGCCCCATGTAATTCCTGCACCGAAAGAGACTACTAAGATTAAATCACCCGATTGAATGCGCCCGACTTGGACTGCCTCATCGATTGCGATCGGAATGGAAGCAGCCGACGTATTGCCCATATGTTGTAAATTAATAAACATTTTCTCTTCCGGGACACCTATTCGCTCGGCGATTGCCGAAATAATCCGCATATTTGCTTGATGGGGAATTACACAATCTATGTCTTCTATTGTCAATTTATTTCTCAATAAAATATCTTCCATTACCGCACACATACGCTTAATTGCTTCCTTAAAGACCTCACGGCCCTCCATTTTGACGAAGCGTTCCCGTTTCCCTACCTTTTCGCTTTCCGTTGGCGCCATTGTTCCCCATCCCAGGCAGTATAGCATTTGCGTACGACGTCCATCTGCACCAATCAATACATCCAAGATACCGGGCTCGGAATCATCATTTGTATTATCGCGGGATAAAACGACGGCCCCTGCTCCATCGCCAAATAATACGCATGTTGAACGATCTTCCCAATCGACAATGGAAGAAAACTTATCGGCTCCGATAACGAGGATATTCTTCATGACGAGATTATTGAGGAGAAAATTACGTGCCACATCGATTGCGTAAACGAATCCGGAACACGCCACGCTAATATCAAAACAGGGAATATCGACGCACCCCAATTTTCTTTGGACAATACATGCCGTTGAAGGGAATTGCATATCGGGAGTTACGGTTGCGACAATAATCAAATCCACATCGCAGACAGAAATATTAGCATTTTCCAAAGCTTTTAAAGCGGCTTCATGGCAGAGATCGGAAGTCATTTCCGTATCGAGACAAATCCGGCGTGATTCGATTCCCGTACGTGTAATGATCCACTCATTGGTTGTATCCACCATTCCTTCGAGGTCCGCATTTGAAAGCACACAATCGGGAACATGTGAACCAATTCCTTTAATAATGACATGCTTCATGGGCTCTTCTAATTTTCGCACTTCACGACGCTACTATATTAACGCGTCGATGTTTTGCGTCCCATTCCACGACTCCATCGACTAAAGAAAACAAAGTAAAATCTCGACCCAAGCCGACATTCTTACCGGGATGCATTTTAGTTCCCCGCTGGCGTATTAAAATATTACCGGCACGCACCACTTCACCGCCATATCGTTTAACCCCCAAACGCTTACTCACACTATCGCGTCCATTTCGCGATGTCCCTTGTCCTTTTTTATGTGCCATTTTTCAAATTCCTCCTAAAAAGTTATATAGAAACCGATTCGATTTTAATGACGGAGAGTTCTTGACGATGTCCGCGCCGACATTCATAACCTTTGCAACGCTTTTTTTTGAAGACATAAACCTTTTTCCCCCGTTTATTTTCCAAAAGGGTTGCTTTAACGACGGCTCCATCGACATAGGGGGCTCCAATTTTAGCTTCTGCACCCTCTCCAATCAATAACACTTTTTTCAAATTAATCACATCTCCCGCCTTGGATCCGACATAACGATTTACAAACAAAATATCGCCTTCACGCACAATCAATTGCTGTCCCTGGGTTTCGATAATCGCTTTCATTGTTTCTAATAAAAAGCGTATCGATGCAAATGCAAGCCTATTCTATTCTTTTCCTAGGATAGCTCCAATTAGTCCAATGCTTGCCCCAAGATCTTGCGAATCCACGCTTCATTTTGTAAAAATTGCACCTCCACACGCATATAAAAGAATGGCATTGTAAATTGAAAATTGTCGGCAATCCGTACCGCATCTTTTTCCGTAGTGAGGAGAAAATCGGCTTCCTGACTACGCTCGTTAATCCATTCCAACTCATTATTAGTAAAGCGATGGTGGTCGATGTAACGCTTTTTGTAAATAATATTTGCGCCTAAGCTGAGAATAAATCTTTCAAAACCTTCGGGCGAAGCGATCGCACAAAAAATCGCTACCTTTTTCCCCTTTAACATCTCTAATGGACAAATTGTTCCCTTTGGATGTGCCACGAAATAGCATGGCTTGTGATAACATTCTATGATTTGTGCTTTATGGTTGACTTTTCTTATTTTTTGCTCCAGTAAGATATTTTGCTTACCATCTGATTTAGTTAGTAGAATGCAAGAAGCGCGATCTAAGTGACTTAGAGGTTCACGTAAGATCCCGCGCGGCAATAAATAATGATTGCCAAAGGGATTACTTTTATCGACCAATGCCATTCGCAAAGTAGAACGCAGACGCAAATATTGATAGCCATCATCTAAAATTAATATATCCGCCCCCAAGCGTTTAATGGCATAACGCCCTGCTTTGACCCGATCCTTATCGACCACCACCGGCACACCTTGTAAATTTTTAGCCAACATATATGGTTCATCTCCGGCATGCTCGGAATCTAATAATACTGTTTTTCCGTCACTGACGATTTTAGGAGCTTGATCGGGGGCATGGGTCAACCAGCGCCAAAATTTTCGATACCTTGGCTCCCCCTTACTTTTATATCCACGACTAATAATGGCAGGCCGTCGTCCCATCGTCAACAATAATTTAGCTAAATATTCTGCGACCGGCGTTTTACCGGTTCCCCCCATCGTAATATTACCTACGACAATTACATGACACCCTAAAGGTTGCGAATATAAATAATGTTTGTGATAGAGCCAAACGCGTAACTTAACAATTAAAGTAAAAATAAACGAAAATGGCAACAAGACATTCCCTACCAATCGTGCCATAAGGGTTGTTTTACGATCATATAAAACATCCGCAATAAATTGCACCAATCGATCCAATGTTCGTAAAATATATTTTTTCTTCTTTTTAAGAACATAGCGAATCTTGCGAACAACCCTCATAAAGTGATATTTTTTCTAAACAGCCGATAACAAAGGACTACTCATTATAAGTTTTAATTGAAAATATAAGTTTTCAAATACAGATTGCTGTCTGTCATAGTTTTCCGCCAGTACGACGATTGTATTTAAAAGTTTGATTTGAAATTGTACCCAATCTGCCAAGGAACATTTTTTAGCGATTGCCAATAATTTTCCGAGATACCAAGGATTTTGGGTAAAAATACTTCCCGTACCCGTATCACAAATATGCGCATAACGTTCCTTTAAATTCTCCAAAGCGGATTTACTAATACTTTCGATGGCATCGTTTTCGTAGAAGTGGCGCAACTGGATTAATAGGCGTACGCGATTTTGCAATGCGGCCAAGAGGGGGCGTCCTTCTTCTTGATAAAGGAAATAGCGTTGAATACCTCGTAAAAATACTTCCACATCTTCGCAAAAAAATAAATCTATGGTTTCAAAGAAATCGCTATCGCGTAAATCGGTAACAATCGCCTCAATATCTTGCGCATCGATATCGCTTTTATCTGCCGTATAAAGCAGTAATTTTTTGAGCTCATTATCGATCACTGCCAGATCATTTCCGGTCCGTTGTAGAAATTTACTCGACGCTTCGGAAGTCATCTTTTTCTTCTCCTGCTTAACGATATCAAAAATATACTTTTCGCACCCGAGTAATTTAGGGGTTTCTAAGATTTCCGCATGACAAATTTCTAAAAATGATTTAATTATTTTCTGGCGTCGATCGACAACTCCTGTGGTAATTAAGCAGCCGACCTCTGGTAATTTTGTAAGCAAATTTTGAAGTTCCTGAAGCCAACTTAAAACCTCTTCCGAGTGGCTAATTTTCGTATCATTTAAGAAGGAGACATTACGATACCAAACCAATTTCTTGTCAGAGAAAATAGAAACCGTACGGAGCGCTTCGCATACTTGCTGCAATTCTTGGATCGCTTCTGCGATTTTATCGACATCGCTATCGATGACCTCGATTTCGGCATCTCCAAAGGATCGAACAATATCATTTCCCCGTTTCGCGACGCTAAAACGATCACTGCCCGCTATGAAAAATTTCAACTCTAACATACGCCTATTCTTTAAATCATAAAAAATCGATGAAGCAATGCCTATCTTAACATACCCTAAACTTCAGGGGATACAGTTTTACCTTCCTCTCTTTTAGTCAAGTACTCAGGATTCACGACGCCACCGGAAATAATCATTTTAACACCATCCGCAACGGACATATCTAAAAATGTCACATCATCGCGGGGCACCAGCAATAGGAATCCACTTGTTGGATTAGGGGTTGTTGGGAGGAAAACATTTACAACTTTTTCTTTAGTTTTTGATTGCACTTCCCCTTGGCTATCGTTCATTAAAAATCCAATCGAATATATTCCCCTCCGCGGATACTCCACCAATACGGTCGTTTGAAAAACAGCTTCCCGATTCTTACTGAACGTTTCAACCACCTGCTTAACGGTTTTATAAACATTATTTACGAAAGGAACGCGATCGATCAACTTTTCTGCCAATCGAATAAGTACACGCCCCAAGAAGTATTTTGACAAAACCCCGAGCACCGTAATAATACTGACGACAAAGACCGTCGAAAATAAATTGACGATGGTATGCATCCAGAACTCATCGGGAATCGTAAGTTGAAAGCAATGTAATAAAAATTTACTTGCCGGTGCCCCCACATGATCCAATAATAACTGTACCACAATCCCTGTTACTCCCAAAGGTAATAGTGTAAAGAGACCGGTCAGGAACCAATTCTTTACAACCCTGAAATCGATAGATTTTTTAACTTTTAAATTCATATTTTTATGCTATATAATCTATAAAAAAAAATACAACATTTTTGCTCCATTTATATGAGGCATACCCGACGTTCTCCTTTTTCCTGTATTTTTATTTGAATATTTTTCGTCACACTTTCCCGTAATTCGATTAAATTTTCTGGCCATTCCAAAACAATAATACGAGGATTCGGCATATAATCCCAAATCCCTAAATACTCGCATCTATCCAACCGATAGGCATCGACGTGGATTAAATGCATCGTCCCCGAATATTGGTATATGATATTAAATGTGGGACTTGTTATCGGATCAGTAATGTCGAGTGCCAAAGCAATACCTTTCGTAAAAGTTGTTTTTCCAACCCCTAAATCTCCATGCAAAGCGACCACATCTCCCTCCTTCAACATTTGCCCAAACGATTCACCTAAATCGATCAAATCCTCCGCCGTCGGACATA
>JAITNS010000021.1 GCA_031290315.1 Puniceicoccales bacterium | reverse complement strand
TATTGCATTTTCTACAGAATTCATTAATGTTTTAACCTCTTTATCATCAACAATAAGATTTCCATCGTCTAGTACCTTCCCTGATGCAATTAAAAATCCTGCCAATGTACTTCGCCAATAACTCCAATTATTCCGTTCGCAACTATTGAATATGCTACATCCATTAAAGTCTTTCTGAATTCTTTGAAGGATTTCTTCATATCCTCTTCTCGCTGCAGGCACTGAGCTGCTTTCTGATACTTCGGGCACTGAGCTGACAATTGCTGGCACCAAGTCCTCTTTTGATACTCCTGGCACTCTTTTTGACCTTGGCAGTATTGTTAACTCTGGTAGTACTGACATTCTTCGCATTGGCACTCTTCTTGCTGCAGACGCTGTGTTGGCAACTGGTGCTGAGCCGATTGCTGGCGCTGAGTCTCTCTCTGATACTTCGGGTACTGACGCTGCGTCGGCAACTGGCGCTGAGCTGTTTGCTGACACTGAGTCTCCCTCTAATACTTCGGGTACTGACGCTGTGCTGGCAACTGGCGCTGAGCTGATTGCTGGCACTGAGTCTCCTCCTGATACTTCAGACACTCCTTTGGCATACAAACACGGGCATGGAAATGCTCCTTCTAACCAACAACTCAAAAAGAGTGGATGGCTATCATGTACTTCGCAAAACAATTTTCCAAATATATTTCGAATGCCTATACATCCAAACAATTCCAAAGCCTGCAAGAATCTTGTACCTCTTAGGTTGTTGTAATTTCCAAAATCGCGCAAAGGAGAATTTGGATTATCTTTTAAAACCACTCCATCATCGTTAAAACTAAATGTATACCCCCAAAAATGTAATATACAAATGGCACTCATTTGCATACCCAATACTATATTACCTCGGACAGCTGGGCATTTTTCAAGCAACTCTTTCCATAAATTTACATTTTTTGATATGAATAAATCTTTATTAGCGACCGCTGACGACCTCCAACTCGGAAAAACAACTTGGTCCCATTTACGGCCTTTTTCTATATTTCTCCTGCTATCATTCCAAAATCCTCTGAGATTGGGATAAGTGAAACAACTGGAGTTGCCTTCTGAGAGAACCGTCTCTCCACAGAGAAATTTTATCCAAGCCTGCTCTCTCGAAGAGAATTTTTGAAAAACTTTACATTTTCCCAATTGTTCCCTAGCAGCAAATAAATTATCTTTAATATTTTTCTTAACATGGTTATTAATTTCACGTGCTATCTGATAATTTCGGGATTGTTCGTATAATTTCTGAAGATCTTTGGGCCCTTTAGTTGATTCTTTAGCTCTTTCTCTTACTTGGTCCATAAGAGCCGCAGCTGCTACGAGAAATTCGCCATTATTTAAAGCGTATTGCCCTACCTCTTGAAAGAAATTGTGACATTTTTCAGCAGTCATTCCTGTCACACGCACAAAACTAGTTAAATCCTGTCCTTCTTCTCCTCCCGCTGCCTCTATAGCACTCGAAATCATTACAGGTTTTTGTACTAATTTCGCCCGCAATTTCTCCACCTCTTCTGGATTAACACCAAATTTAACTAACTTTTCCCCTAAATCTTTTATACTTTCTTCTATTTGCGTTCTTACTGATTGTAATTCACTTTTTTCTTTTAGCGTTAAGAATCTCGATAACTTTTCTCCATTCGCTTGGTAGTTTGGCCTAGAAATGCAACACATACATTCATGACCCCTATCCAGAGAAGAGAATCCTTTTTTCCCCAGAAGATTTTCAATCTCTGTTATGCAATTCTCAAGTACTATATTATAATGTCCATTATTTCCTTTTCCATAATCTAGATAAATCATTCTAATCGGCTTTGCATTCTCATCTTCTGAATAAAACCATTGAAGACTATCGCTCTGAAATCGAACCTTCCCATCTGCGAGACAAAACGTTGTAATTTCGATATTGCACTTTTCACCCCGAGAAGCCAAGTATTTCTGAACAAATGGTACTAAAACTTTCTCCAATTGAACGTTACCATTGCTTATATTTTTTGCATATGCTTTCACCAGATATTCATTTTGCCTAACTATTCCATATCTTTCCCTATCTTGCCATCTGAGTTCGTTTAAAAGAATGTTAACGTACGCATATTCTTTTACTTCGTCGAATCTCTTTTCCGCAAAAAGATACCCCATAATCATTGGAGGATATTCAAAAACTTCCGAACAGATACTGTTGTGAAATTTATCGAAAATTGGCGTCAAAGCTGCCCCCAACGCCTGATATTTATAAAACAATTCTAATACAGTATCTGCTGTACCACTCAATAATTGTTGAACCTCTACATCATCAATAAGGGTAAGTTTCCCTTTTTTTTGTTGATCGGCCTTTACCCCTGCACATATAGCACGCCAACCACACAAAGAGTCCCGCCCTGAAATATTAAAAACACTAACATTATCTCCATATTTTAACTGAGCTACTGGAAGGAGTCGTTCACCTGTAGTTTCCCCTTGCCAATGTCTGTTCATATACTCTTCTATTTGGTCTTTTTTGCTCGATGCAACATGCTCTGGTTTAGGTCGCCATTCCTTCGCTCTCTTTTCCATTGACCCAAAATCCTGTTCCGCAACAGCTTTTGACCCCGATGCATTTACAGCATTCGGTATTATTGAACTTAATAATAATAGCATTGCCACCCCAATTGAATATTTTGATATCTTATCCATGTTGAATAAGATCTTTCTAAAAGTTTTATTTGTCAAATGATATTTCATAAAATTCCATTAATATCACAAAAATTAAAAATATTTATAATATTTTCTATTTTTATCTAAATACAATACAACGCCTAAAGCAAAAAGATACAAGCTAAAATAATAAAGAGTTAAATCTTCTTCGGGAACCGTACCTCCACAGAGAAATTTCATCCAAGACTGCCCTCTCCGAGAGAATTTTCGAAACATTTCACAATTTTTCAATTATTCTTCAATATTATGTAAATTATCTCCAATAACTCTCTTAACATAGCTACTAATTTCACACGCTACCAAATAATTTCGGGATTGCTCCAATGATAGCCCAAAAATTTTGGCCCTTTCAATTGCTGACCCATAAGAGCCGCAGCTGCCATGAGAAATTTGCCATTACTTAAAGCGCATTGCCCTACCCTCGAAAAGAAACCTAGACAATCGTCAGCAGCTATTCCTGCCACATGCGCAAAACTAATTAAATCTTGTCGTTCTTTTTCCTCTGCCGCCACTATAGTATTCGGCATCATTGAACTTAATAATTACCACCCCCATTGAATATTTTATTATCATATCCATGCATATACCATCTTACCAAAATCTCCATCCGTCAAGTGCTAATTACTAAAATTCCATTACTATTATACATTTTATAAATATTCATAATTTTTTCTAATATTCTGCGATAGGGACTTGAAGTAAACTTTTACCATATAAGCACTCACGTAAATTTCCTTACAATACAACAAGCAAAAAATAAATAAAAATTAAAAAACTATTTACCCGGAACTCAACTCCAGGCAAACGGAATCAGAATTTTCTGCGCTGCTATTACACCACTAGAAAAAAGAAAACTTCATCGAGATGAAGTTTTCTTTTACCATTTCATGAAAATATCAATCAAAATCCCCTAAATCAAAATCTCCGAACGTATTCCCTTTTTCAGCATTAAACGAAATCTTTTTTATTTCCTTAGGTAGTAACACATGAGTATACTCTTTGTATTTTAAATCCCAAACTAATGCCAATTTTTCCTTGCCACTTTTTATTTCTATTCCTAGATCATCATTGTACGTTAAAATCGAAGGGCTCCATCCAAACGTTGCATTAAGCAATGGTGCATGGAACGAATCATTATAAACCTTTTCTGGCTGAACATCTATCCATTCTTCTTTGCTTCTATTTCTAACTATATCACGGAAGTAATTGACTTTCTCAAAACGGCGAGCAGCATCATATACCTTCCCCCAAAATATTTCCCCATCTTCTGGCGTAAATGCAAAAACCCCCTGTTCATCAATTGCATTCAAGTCTAACGTATTTTTTTCACGCTCATTTAGATTCCCCATGAGTTTTTGAAAAACTATAAGCATATCCCATTCAGATGTATCCCCAATCTCAAGCAAATGACACTGCGATCCATCACTAGGCTTATCAAGTCCATTCACAGTGAGATTAGGAATGCTGGTAGGGACTTCATGGCCCTTTTGCTCCTCTCTCGCACTTAGCTTATTATTTCGAATAATAGCCATCTCTTGCACTAATCTCGCTTGCTCATTTACTAACATCTGCTCAGCTACTAACTTCTTCTGCAATTTCGCCCGCTCTTCTGAATCAACACTGAATTCAGCAACTAACCTTCCATCTAAATCTCTTATACTTTTTTCTATTTGTGCTCTTGTTGATTCTAATTCATTTTTTTCTTCTGGCGTTAAGGGTCTCGATAACTTTTCTCCATTCGCTTGGTAGTTTGGCCTAGAAGTGCAACACATACATTTATGATCCCCATCCAGAGAAGGGAATCCTTTTTCCCCCAGAAGATTTTCAATCTCTGTTATGCAATTCTCAAGTACTATATTATAATGTCCATTATTTCCTTTTCCATAATCTAGATAAATCATTCTAATCGGCTTTGTATTCTCATCTTCTGGATAAAACCATTGAAGACTATCGTTCTGAAATCGAACCTTCTCATCTGCGAGACAAAACGTTGTAATTTCGATATTGCATTTTTTACCCTGAGAAGCCAAGCATTTCTGAACAAATGGTACTAAAACTTTCTCCAACTGAACGTTACCATTCTTTATATCTCTCGTATATGCTTCTACCAGATATTCATTTTGAATATTTTTGCCTTTCACCTGCGCTTGTCTTTTAAGTTCGTTTAAAAGAATATTAACGTATGTATATTCTTTTACTTCGCCGAATCTCCCTTCCGCAAAAAGATACCCTATAATCATTGAAGGATAATCAAAAACTTCCGAACAGATACTGCTCTGTAATTTATTGAATATTGACTCCAAAACTGTCCCCCGCATCTGATATTTATAAAACAATTCTAATACAGTATTTGCTGTATCACTCAACAATTGTTGAACCTCCACATCATCAATAAGGGTAAGTTTCCCTCCTTCGTGCTGATCGGCTTTTACCCCCGCACATATAGCACGCCAACCACACCAAGCGTTCTGTCCTGAAATATTAAAAACACTAACATTATCTCCATATTTTAACTGAGCTACTGGAAGGAGTCGTTCACCTATAGTTTCCCCTTGCCAATGCCTGTTCATATACTCTTCTATTTGGTCTTTTTTGCTCGATGCAACATGCTCTGGGTTAGGTCGCCATTCCTTCGGGTTCTGCATCTTTAAATCGTCTTTCCCTTCTGACGAATTTAATACTGCCTCTGCCTTTTTCACTGGCCCAGAATCTTGTTCTGCAACAGCTTTTGCCCCCGATGCATTTACAGCATTCGGCATCATTGAACTTAATAGTAATGGTGTCATTACTCCAACTGAATATTTTATTATTTTATCCACGTCGGATAAGATCTTACTAAAAGCTTTATTTGTCAAATGATATTTTATAAAATTTCACTAATATTATAAAAATTAAAAATATTTATAATATTTCTACTTTTACCCAAATGCAATACAACGTCTAAAGCAAAAAAAATACAGGCTAAAATACTAAAAATGTTAAATTTTAGGAAAAATTAAATTCCTATTTTTTATTTATTTTAATAGGAATAAAGTGTTATTTTTTGGCGGGGGAAGAGAGACTCGAACCCTCGACCTTCGGTTTAGAAGACCGCTGCTCTATCCACTGAGCTACTCCCCCTTACTTTTTCTAAATCTGTAAAGACTAGCCAAAAAGACAATATATATTTCGATTATTTAAAAGTCATCATAAAAAAACTCTCCCATTTAGAGCAATAGACAACAACTAGGACCACAATTCGGACAAAATACATCCGCCACAACATCCACTAACTGTAACCCCAATGCCACTTGCATTGCTATTATAAGAGCAGATTTCGCATACGCATAAGATTTTGAATCCAATTGACTTAACTCCTCCTTATGAGCCTTGAGTAGCTGAAGCAATTGGCTCGTTCCGTCTATAAAGGCATTAAGCATATCAGACCAATTTCTTTTTACCAAATAATTAGCAATAGAACCACCTATCCCTTCTATACGCTGTATCGCAGGGATAATAGTACTTTGCAGTCCTGCATTAAGGCCATCAATCCTCCCAATAATTCCATTTACATGCTCTTTAAATTTATCTACTACTTCCGATGAGGATTCACCCGCCGCAGACCATATCTCTAAAGAAGTTTTACAAAAAACTAACGCTTTACTGAGAGCTTCTAATTTTGCAGAAAAACCTTGCCCCTTTGGCGCTTGACTTTGAATTTGAACATCTACCTCTGGATCAAGACTTACTTCTCGCGATAATATATTCGCTCCAATATCTACGACAACTTGAAAACTCAAGGCTATTGCTATTTGAAGGGAACCTTTTACATTAGAAAAGATAGTTTCTGAAAGCTCGCGAGACTCAACCTGCATTTCAAGTGCCTCAAGTACTTGAAGTAGTTCGGTTGCCGCCTGTATAAATTCATTAAATACGCCTTCTTCTATTATAATTGTATTATTTTTAAGTCTTGCCTTAAGATCATTAATCCACTCAACAAAATTGAGCACATGTTCTTCACACTCACTTGTTAAATCTGATTCAAATTCACTTGTCTCCATCCATGCTCGCAAAGAGATTACGCAAATATCTAAAGCCCGCTTAAAAGCCTTCAACTTTTGAGACATTTCAAGTCTTTCTTGTGTTTGATTTTGGTCTGGCATTGCTGCTTCCTCTAGATCGAACCAGGATTCTTCTAGCAATCTTTCGCTAGCATGAACAAAATGACAACTTAATAAACTATTAAGAACGATTAATAATGAATATTTTTTCATAGCGACTATAATTGTAAAAAAAAATACAATATAGCAAGAAAAAAAGAGAAATAAAATAAAAGGCTGCCCGGCTAGGATTCGAACCTAGACAAACGGAGTCAGAATCCGTTGTGCTACCATTACACCACCAGGCAAAGAAGACTTCACCCAAGTAAAGTCATTCTTTATTATTTCATGAAAAATCAATATTATTTTTCTATCCTAAAATAACTATCTGCATCTTTATCTATTATAATCTCTTTTACTGACAGTGCCTTTGATACCTTCAAACAATATTCACCGTCTTCCCCTTTTTTCATTTGACATTGATAATCTCCTTTGATTGTTTTGTCCGTCGGATACAGACGCAGACACTTACCTTCAGATAACAACAAAAACCTTATCCGCTCACCGCCTCCTTCGTTTTTGATACTTTTTTTGCAATAGAAACGTACCCATTTACTCCCACTGTCTATCGCTTCTGTTACTTTTATCGTCTTTAGCGGCTCCTTCACTTCCAATTCGCCTTCTTCCCTACGAGGATAATCCTTCAAAACTCCAGCACTCCCCTCTTCTTTCCAAAGATTTTCCACATCAGCTTTTTTAATACGAACCTTTCCACCTTCCTCAATGTCATTGTTGCAGATTTTCACAAAGGCCATAACACCATAATAACCCGATGTATCTCCCGAGATCGGAAGTATTTCAAGATCTTCCTCTTTCTTCGCCGGCTGATGCCTTTTGGGACTGGACACCGGCGGCGTTTCACTACTTTTTCCTGGTACTGATGATGAATCTGGCACCCGACGAGGTTGGGACTGCGGCCTTTCGGGAGTGGGCACCGGTGGC
>JAITNS010000071.1 GCA_031290315.1 Puniceicoccales bacterium | reverse complement strand
TTTACGGAATTTTTATTTAAGAAAGCGAAATTTTCTGTACTTAAAGGGATAGTTATTTGGCCTTGTCGTTTAAGGCCTTCGAGGGTATTTATTAGTACATTTATTAAATTTGTCATAATATATGGAATATAGTAAGAAAGGATAATGCAAACAAATTTTGCGATTATGTAAAGAGGGGGATATTTTCGTAATGAAATATTTCGAAATGGTCATTATTATGAGTAATTTCGACGACATCGAAGCGGAAGAATTGGAGATAATTTTGAGTGATATAAGCTTGGATAGTAGGTTTGAGGGCATTTTTTTTCTTTTTTGTGACAGAGAAGTAGCCTTGGACGAGAGCATTTTTTTGACGGGTTCGGACTTCGACAAATACAGTGACAGGGCCATCTTGAGCAATAATATCGATTTCGCCATTCTTATAACGCCAATTTTTTTCTAAGATTTTATATTTTTTTATTTTTTTCAAGAAATTTGCGGCTTGAATTTCGCCATTGTTGCCAAGTAATTGCTGTGGGGTAGTCATAATAGGAGGATTATAAGGATGATGAAAATTTTACCATTCAAAATTTAATAGCAGGGGTTAATCGCCCTTACTATTATTACTATTATATATGGGACTCGTCCCATACTCTGCCAGGGGATAGTATCCCCTAGACCTCCTTTATGGCCCTGGATTGGTTCCAACGACATCCAATCTAGGGCCAAGAAATAGGTCAAAGAATATTATTCTTTGACCTTAACCAACCTGGCCGGGAATTAATTCGCCCTGGAACACGTGCAATGCACGTGTTCCAGGGCGGTATTAAGGTCCAGGAAACAATGTTTCCTGGCGAGGATTATAAGGGCGAGGAGCCCTTATTTATTTTTTTATTTCCAGGGGATGAATTCCATTGGACCTCCGTTGCGTTCAAGGAAATCCTATATTTTGAATATATAAAATTATAAGTTAAAAAATATAGACTATAAAAGTTTTTCTTATACTTTTCATTTTAGGTAAAAAAAACTTGTCTTCAGAAACAAGGCACAACATAGTGGTTTCATGATTAATAATAAATATACGTTCATCGGTGGCATTTTATTAGTAGCCAGTTACTGTTTTAATTTTGCATTCGCATCTGCTCCTGTATCTAATTGGAGAAGTGCTGTAGCACTTATAGAACAAGAGAAAGGTGCGTCAGGGGAAGATGTCATCCAGGAGCTCGACCGGATATTCCCTTATTTAGGTTTTGGATTGGCCAATTATATTGAACAAAATAATGCAACCAATGTGGAAGATGTTTTTACGGATATAAGAAAATTTAATTGCCCTTGTGCTCGCCTTAATGACGTCAGTAGGCTCAAGCAGGCAATCTTTCAAAGTAAGGATTATATTCTGAAGGAACAAGATTTAAAAAAAAATACAATAGGTAATAGGATGCGTGTAGCGCTTGTGCAAGAATTTTTAAAGTTCTGGAATTCAAATTCAGGATTGTCTCTTGGGGAATCGTTGGGGCAATTCAAAGAAGAGTTTCCCTTTTTGCAGTGCATGGTTGCTCCAATTAATTGCGGCGATTATACCGCGAGCTTTAAAGTCGGCAATGCTATGCCTTTCCCTAATATTCTCGACCCAAATGCCCATAAGCATAAAGAAGCGATTACCGGTTTGGACTGGGGAACGGCAGCAAATAGAATAGAAATGATCAGGCATACGATACAAGCTATAAATTTTCTACAAAAAATATGGGTCCATTGTGAATTATGCGGACATGTACCGCCTCTAATTGGGGACAGAAAGTACCAGGATCTTTTTTTTATTGATTTCTGTAACCTCTATCATGATGAACGACATTTGTCCTTAGGTTTTAGCGAATTGTTTTATTGTGATCTGATATTAACAGCTTTAAAAGACCAAGCAGATTTTTTTAAATGTTATTTATTTGGTGCGTGGACTATTCGTGGAGAATTATTAGGTCATGTGGAGACTATTATGAAGTATACGGGGAGTTGTGTGGTAAAGCTTTTACCAAAAACATTATGGAATAAAGCATTCGAATTAGCTAAGCAACAATCAATTGAGGTAACACGAAAAAAAGTGGATACCCTTGCAGAAACATATCGATTTTTTTATTATAAGTCAGAAGAATTAGATGCAATTAAAGATATATTTTGTAAACTTACGGAAAATTTTTTTGATTATTGTATGAGTGGTCCATTCGCTTCATGGCTCATGGTTAATTCGGGTCTAAAGAAGGGCGATGGAGATCGTTTTTTGTCAACATATCCGGAAATGGAAGGAAAAGCAACGAGGGACATTTGTAGATTCGCCCAAGAAGAAGCAGAAGAAAATCCGCCAACATCAGAAGAAGAAAAAACTTTTAAAGATTTTGAGAGAGACTTATTATTGCTTGCATCAAAATCGAAATTGGAATTGACGCAACAGCAACAGCAGGAAGAGCCTTCAAAGGTTTTAAGGAAGGGTTTATTACTTTCCGTATCAAAACCCGAATTAAAATTATTTGGTCGTGACGTTTCTAAAGAATTATTAAATCATGTAGTGCTTTTTGTGCAATATGTCGAGGAACGTATGGTGGACGTAATACCAAGCGCGTACTGGGGCAATGCGTTAAAGATAACTGAAGAACAGGTAGTTAAGGTGACAGGTGAAAAAGTAGACATTGCAGCAAAAGGCCAATGTTCCCAGTATAGCGAAGAAGGCTTAAGTCAAATGAAAGATATGTTGCTCAAGCGTGCGAAGGATATGTTTGATGATTGCATACAGCATCCATTTAAACCATGGGATACGATTGTGTTTGGCCTGCAGGGAACCTTTATTGGAAAATTTCAGAAAACATATCCAGTTGCAGAAGGAGCATCGACAAAAGATATGGTTGAGTCTGCTCGAAAAGAAACAGAAGGAAATCTGCCAACATCAGAAGAAGAAAAAGCTTTTGAAGCTTTTAAGAGGGACTTATTATTATTCGCATCAAAATCGAAATTGAAATTGACGCAACAGCAACAAACGCCAAAACAAAAGCGTTCAGAAATTTTGAAAAAGGATTCATCAAAGTCCGCATCAAAATGGCAATTAAAGTGACTTGGATCCATTTGAAAGAGGGATTTAAAGATAATTTTTGACAAGGCGACGTTTTACCTCAGATTGTAAGTAGCCAGATGATAGAGATCACCATTAGTAATTTGGTTAAACAATTTCAGGGTAATGTCGTCCTCAATAATATTAACTTAAACGTCAATGCCGGAGAATTGTTTTTCTTACTCGGCCCAAGTGGTTGCGGTAAAACTACTCTCCTCCGTACTATCGCCGGATTCTATTCCGTCGATGGCGGTAAAATATTCTTCGGCGAAAAAGAGGTTACCAAACTTCCTCCGCATAAACGTAAAACCGGTATGGTCTTTCAAAGTTACGCCCTGTGGCCCCATATGACCGTCGAACAAAATGTCGCCTTCGGTCTCCAACAAAAAAATTTAAAAAAATCAGAAATTACACAACTCGTCGGCGAAGCCCTCGAAAGTGTCCAAATGTTACCCTATACCTCCCGTCGTCCTAATGAATTGTCGGGCGGCCAACAACAACGCGTCGCCTTAGCCCGTGCGCTCGTCGTCCGTCCCCGTTGCTTACTCCTCGATGAACCCCTCTCTAACCTCGATGCCCAATTGCGAAATGAAATGCGTATCGAAATTCGCCGCATTTGTAAACAATATCACCTAACCTCCATCTATGTCACCCATGACCAAAAAGAGGCATTATCAATTGCTGATCGCATCGCCGTCCTCGAAAAAGGAAATATCCGCCAAATTGGCTCCCCTTTGGAACTCTATAAACGTCCCAATAGTTACTTCGTGGCCCACTTCATCGGCGAAACAAATATGATCGATGGAGTGGTAATTCGTAAGGGAGTTGATGAAGCGTTTGTCCGTACAAAAATCGGGAATTTCCGTGGCATGATCGATAGCCAAGACCCTAATATTCAGGAGGGTAGTGTGGTGAAAGTATTGATACGTCCTGAAAGTATTAAGCTTGAAAGCTTACCAGTTGAGGAGAATTGTGTCGAAGGTATGATTGGGCATTCAACGTATTTTGGAGAGGTAGCCCATTATTTATTCGAAAAAAATGGTGTGCAGCTACAAATTTCAGAGCTCAATCCTTGCCATATGACTCAAACAGAACGCTACGGTATTTATGCCTGGGCCCTACCAGAAGATGTCGTGATTTTAAGTGAGTGAAAAATGATTAAAAAATTAGGTATTCTCATTTGTGTAGCCCTAGTAGTAATGATTCCTTTTATTTTCCGTAAGCACCAAACTACCTTAATTCCTCATTCCCCAAATGACGTCATTGTCATTATTACAGCACATAATGAGACCTTGCGTAGCGAGTATGGCCGTGGATTTTCGGAGTGGTATCGCAAAAAAACCGGTAAGACCGTTATCATTGACTGGCGACACCCAGGCGGCGGACGTGATGTCGCTCGCTATGTCGATTCCATATTTTTGAGCAATTTCCGAGTATATTGGGAGAAAATTTTAAAAGAACCCTGGACTCAAGAGATCCGGACCATTTTTTCTCGCCTGGAAAATATTACCGAAAATAATGCTACACCTAAGGAATGGGAAGTTAAGCAAGCGTTTTTAGATTCTAATATAGGTTGTGATATCGATTTATTATTTGGTGGTGGAGTATTCGACCATAAAATGCAATGTGCGAAGGGGTATACTGTACCGAGTAGATTGATCGAAATGCACCCGGAATGGTTTACGGAAGATACTATTCCTGAATTTTTTGCAGGTGAGCGTTTATGGGAAGCAGAGGGGCGTTGGATCGGTGGTAGTTTATCAAATTTCGGAATTATTTACAATAGCGATGCGATTAGAATGTTAGGTATGGAGCACCCGCCAATGACATGGATGGACCTCGCCGATCCTCGTTATATCGATGGAATTGCCATCGTCGACCCTACTAAAAGTAGCTCAACCCTCAAATCTTACGAAATGCTAATCCAACAACAAATGCAAATTCTATTTAATGAGTATTGCACAGGTAAAGAAGAGAGCGATCCGTCTCGGGAGTATTTTGAGAATTTAGCGATTAAAGAAGGGTGGATGAAGGGCTTAAAGTTGATACAAAAAATTGTAGCAAATGGCCATTATATGACGGATTCGTCGGCACAGACGGTCCTCGACGTGGCGGAAGGTAATTGTCCGATTGGCATCGCAACGGATTTTTATGGGCGTTCGGAGAAAGCGAATATTGAGAGCCGTGGCGCTAATCCGCGTTTCAATTTTATTATCCCGCGTTCCGGATGTTCGTCTTCACCAGATCCCATCTCCTTATATCGTGGCGCTAAGCATAGGGAATTGGCGCTAGCGTTTTTGGAATATGTTTTGACGGATTCGGGGCAGAAGTTGTTAGCCTATAAAGTTGGAGCTCCAGGTGGTCCTATACAGACACCGCTTTGCCGTGCTCCTATTTTGAAAACAATCTACTCCCAAGAATGCTTGCCTTATCACAATGATCCCAATATCAATCCATACCATGATGCGGGAGATTTTATTTACCGTGAAAAGTGGACGAAGCCGGTTTTCCATGCATTGGGGCTGATTTTTAAGATGGCGTTCCTGGACCCGGAAGATGCTTTACGAAAAGCTTGGAAGAAAATTCAATTGGCTTATAAAGAAGGCCGACAACAGGAAGCGGATCAAGCGCTAGCGGATATGCAAGATTTAAGTATGTTTAGTTATGATCATGCGCGGAACGAGATCATGGTGGAGGCGAAAAATAAAGATTATCTGCGTGCTACGCAATATCAAGTAGCGGTTGCCAATCGTTTGCGGGAGCAATATAAACAGGCATATCGAATCGCAAAAGGAAAGTAAAGTAGATATATGGGGCTCTGCCCCATACCCCGCCAGGGGATAGTATCCCCTGGACCTCCTTTATGGCCCTAGATTGGTGCCGTTGGCACCTAATCTAGGGCCAAGAAATAAGTCAAAGAATAATATTCTTTGACCTTAATTATATATAATTATTGAGTAAAGAACAAATCAAAATACAAAACCTTGGAGTCTCCCCAGGGGATAATATCCCCTGGGGACTTCCTTCCGGCCAAAGATATGCCATTGGCAATCTTTGGC
Organism: Puniceicoccales bacterium; assembly: GCA_031290315.1. Lineage (GTDB taxonomy): Bacteria > Verrucomicrobiota > Verrucomicrobiia > Opitutales > LL51 > LL51. The sequence continues at coordinate 3,940 of JAITNS010000071.1, read as the reverse complement.
CGAAAACCAGGTCAAGGAGTCCATGACTCCTTGCAGGGTATGGGACGGAGTCCCATAAAAGCTAAGTCAAGAAGTCCATGACTCCTTGCAGAGTTAAGCGATATTTTTTAATGAAAAATACATTTGAATAAATAGAAACATTTCGTACAAGGAGAGAGTATGATTATAAGGCCTAAAATCCGTGGGTTTATTTGTATTACGGCACATCCTGAAGGTTGTGAAAAAAATATCCTCGAACAAATTAATTATATTAAATCTCAAGACGAGATTAGCGATTCTCCGAAGAAAATTCTTGTCATTGGTTCTTCGACAGGCTATGGTTTAGCAAGTCGCATCGTAGCGTCATTTGGCTGTAAAGCAGATACAATTGGGGTCTACTTTGAACGCCCAGAAGTAGATGGCAAACCCGCTTCAGCAGGGTTTTACAATGCTCGCGCTTTAGATAAATTCTCGCAGGCAGAAGGCCGGGTATCCGAAAGCATTAATGGTGATGCATTTTCCGATGAAATTAAACAAATAACAATCGAACAAATCCAAAAAAATTTAGGGAAAGTGGACTGCATTATTTACAGTCTAGCATCACCGCGGCGAACAGATCCCCTTTCTGGCGAAACCTATAAATCAGTATTGAAGCCAATTGGAACTGTTTTTTCGGGGAAAACAGTTAATACGGATACGGAACAGGTTTTAGAAATTTCGATTGATCCTGCAACGGAAGAGGAAATAGAAGCGACGCAAAAAGTTATGGGCGGAGAAGATTGGGAGCGTTGGATCGACCAACTATTAGCAGCAAATGTATTAGCAAAAAACGTACGGACTTATGCCTATTCTTATATCGGCCCCGAAGTGACATGGCCCATTTATGCCCACGGAACAATCGGAAAAGCTAAGGACCATCTCGAGCAATCCGCAAAAGTCATTCACAATAAATTGAAAAATTTAGGAGGAGAAGCCGCAATTTCGGTCAACAAAGCAGTCGTAACTCAAGCAAGTTCCGCAATTCCCGTTGTACCGCTCTATAATTCGGTGTTATTTAAAATTATGAAACAAAAAGAAATTCATGAAGGATGTATTGAACAAATATATCGCCTATTTTCATCGCATTTTAATGCTAATCGCGATGAGCGTGGCCGTATCCGGTTGGATAATTTAGAAATGCGAGACGACGTTCAACGCGAGGTAAAAGAAATTTGGAGTGAAATTTCGACAGAAAATTTGCGTGAGTTATCAGATTTCGAAGGCTATAAAAATGAATTTTTACGTCTGTTTGGTTTTGGGATCACAGGGGTAGACTATGAGAGAGATATAAAAATATTATGAATTCTACGGAATTAAGGAAAAGCTTTTTGGATTTTTTTACTCAAAAAGGGCATAAAATTATTCCTTCAGCATCATTACTACCAGAGTCGCCAAATTTATTGTTTTCCAATGCGGGTATGAATCAATTTGTTCCGATTCTCTTGGGCGAACGAGCGATTCAATTCCCACGTGTAGCCGATACGCAAAAGTGTATTCGTGCTGGCGGAAAACATAATGATTTAGAAGATGTCGGCTTCGATACTTACCACCATACCTTTTTTGAAATGCTAGGTAATTGGTCCTTTGGAAATTATTTCAAAAAAGAAGCAATTGAATTTGCATGGGAACTTTTAACGAAAATTTGGCATTTTCCTAAGGAACGCCTCTATGTTACGATATATTCCCCAGGCCAAAATGAGCCTGCTGAGTTCGATGGGGAAGCTTACGGTTATTGGAAAACAATTTTCGAAAAAGAAAATTTAGATCCAACGATTCATATTTTGAAATTTGGCAAAAAGGAAAATTTTTGGATGATGGGCGATACGGGTCCTTGTGGGCCATGTTCGGAAATTCATATCGATTTAACAGAAAAAGGTGATACAAAAGGGAGTCTCGTCAATTGCGATTCACCTCTTTGCATAGAGATATGGAATCTCGTCTTTATGCAGTTTAACGCTCAAATCGATGGCACATTCTCTACTCTTAAAGCAAAACATGTCGATACGGGAATGGGACTCGAACGCGTAGCGGGAATGATAGAAACTACAAATCATTTCACTGATTTCTCGAAAAATCCATCCAATTATGATAGCGATTTGTTTACTTATATTTTCGATAAGGTTCATACTTTATCGGGGAAAATTTATCATGGAACGGTTGCATCGGATCGCGAATCGATGTCGATAGAGGAAAAAATTGATTTTGGGTTTCGGGTAATAGCGGATCACATTCGGGCGCTAACATTCGCAATCGCCGATGGAATTTTACCAGGGAATGAGGGACGTCACTATGTCCTGCGGCGAATTTTACGCCGTGCGGTCGTCTTTGCAAAACGATTAGAACTCCCACAAGGAAGTTTTTCCCATCTAGCAGAAGTGGTCATCGAGCGAATGGCCTCCACATTTCCCGAATTAAATCAAAACCGTGAAATGATTCTGCGAACAATTACATCGGAGGAAACGATGTTCGAAAAAACGCTTGACCGTGGAATCTTATTGTTAGAAGATATTTGTGGGAAGGTTAAGAATGGCGAGATAGGCGGACAGGATGTCTTTATGCTTTACGATACCTATGGATTTCCGTTCGATTTGACACAATTGATGGCAAAGGAAAAGGGATTGAAAATAGATGAGAAAGGTTTTCAAATCGAGTTAGAAAAACAACGCAAACGCGCACGCAATGCGCAGAAGAAAGCGCAAATTATGGTTACTTCCACAGAAGCAAATGTTACAACGCAATTCGTCGGATATACTCAATTTGAGCACATGGAAGCGGAAATATTACAAGTTATTTCGGCTGAAGATGCGACATTTCTCATCGTCGATCGGACACCATTTTATGGCGAAATGGGTGGCGAGGTAGGTGATACGGGGACAATATTATATCGAGGAAAATCAATTCCTGTTACTGACACGCTACGAAATGGACAAGGAAATATTTTACATAAAGTCAATCAAAATATCGAATTTATATCCGGTGAAAAACTCATTTTAAATATCGATATTGTACGGAGAAAAGAGATTCAGCGGCACCATACGGCGACCCATCTCATGCATGCAGCGTTGCGTGAAATTGTAGGAAATCATATTAAGCAATGTGGATCCTCCGTCGATGATCATGGTTTACGTTTTGACTTCAATCATTTTGCATCGTTGACAAAGGGAGAGTTGGAGAGTGTTGAGAATTTTGTAAATAATGCCATCTTGGCGAATTTACAAGTTGTAGCACAGGAGATGGCTTTTCGATCCATTCCAACAAATTGTATCGCGCATTTTAACGAAAAATATGGGGAAATGGTTCGTGTTTTATCGATTGGGGACATTTCTATGGAACTTTGCGGAGGGTGTCATGCGTTAGCAAGTGGGGAGCTTGGTTTTTTTAAAATCATAAAAGAAAGTACAATTGCAGCAGGCATACGTCGTATCGAAGCTGTCGTAGGGCAATCGGCAAGGAATTATATCGATCAACATATTGCGATTGTAAGTACATTGGAGCAACAATTTTCGGCAAGAGATGATGAGATTTTAGAGAAAATTAAACAATTACAGCACTCTAAAAATATCATCGAACGTCGCCTAGGCGCGATTTTAGAAAAAAGTAATCGAGAAATTTTTAAAGAAATTTGTCAAAATGGGATTTATGAGAATGGATTGAGAACAGTACGGGGAATTTTCGAAATTGAAAATCCTAATCATTTGCGTTCTTTGAATACTCTTGCCATAAAACAAGAAAACTGTGATATTGTTATTTTTGGAGGCAATTTAGCGGAAGGTACAACTATAGCTATTAGTTGTTCTCCAAATGCAATAGATAAAAATTATAATGCTTCGCATATCGCTAAACAAATTGCCGAAAAATTGGATGGTAAACGCGGTGGTAGTCCAGCGTTTGGAATAACTAATATTAGGCGAAAAATTAAAGA
>JAITNS010000007.1 GCA_031290315.1 Puniceicoccales bacterium | reverse complement strand
GAATTAACATTATTAAAAAACTTAGAATTTGTTATTAGTTCCGATATTGAAGATAAAGTATTAAAGGAATACCAAAAAGATGAAATTGCAACATGGAAAAATACACCTGATGGCCAAGGGAAATCAACACTCGCTTATTTTGCAACACATAATCAGTCTGCTACAGAAATGAATTTAAACTTAACTTAAAATTAAATTAATTAAATAAGACATAATAGATATTATGCGAAATAATGATGTCGGAAAATAAGAACAATAATTTTCAACCTCGATCATACATTCATTGTGTTTTGGTCGTAGATTTTTTCAGCCAATTCGATAAAATTAAAATAATAAATAAAACCATATTTCTCATATTTAATAATAAAAATTTTGTACTCACTTTTGACTAGTACCTTGACTAGTACCAATAATTGAAAATAGTAAATCACAATTATAATTATGGAGTCTGAACTTTTGAAAATTCGACACTCGGCAGCACACGTTTTAGCCGCCGCAGTAGCACGTGCATTCCCAACAGTAAAATTCGATATCGGTCCCGCTACCGAAGACGGTTTCTATTACGATTTCGACCTCGATCATACATTCACTACCGAAGATCTGAAAAAACTTGAAACTGAAATGCAAAAACTTATTAGCCAAAAACAAACATTCGAACGAATGGTTGTTTCCCGTAAAGAAGCATGTAAAATCTTTAGCGATCAAAATTATAAATTGTCCCGCTTAGACGATATCCCGGAAAATGAGGAAATAACGCTCTATAAAAATGGTGACTTTGTCGACCTCTGCCGCGGACCTCATGTGCAAAATACTAGCGAAATTAAGGCCTTCAAACTCCTTTCTATCGCGGGTGCCTATTACCGCGGCGACGAAAAAAATAAACAATTGCAACGTATCTATGGCACAGCTTTTGATTCCCAAGAAGCACTGGAGGCACATTTAATTCAATTGGAAGAAGCTAAAAAACGCGATCATCGTAAATTAGGAAAAGAATTGGAATTATTCTTGATCGATGATGCCGTTGGTCAAGGACTTATTTTGTGGCTCCCTAAAGGAAATATTGTCCGAATGGAATTGCAAAAATTCATTTCCCTGGAACTCGAAAAATTAGGCTACCAAATGGTTACAACACCCCATATCGCAAAATTGGAACTATTTCGTACTTCAGGGCATTTCCCCTATTACAAGGATGCTCAATACCCCCCTATCGCAGAACGCGCAACACTCGAAAATAACCCAAATTTAACATGCTTAGAATTAACAAATGGTCTCGAAAATGGCTCGCTAGATGGATTTTTGCTGAAGCCAATGAGCTGCCCTGCCCATATTAAAATCTATGCTTCTCGTACACGATCCTATCGCGAATTACCAATTAAATTGGCAGAATTTGCCACCGTATATCGTTGGGAACAATCGGGAGAATTGAACGGAATGACCCGTGTCCGAGGGTTTACACAGGATGATGCACATATTTTCTGTACCGAAGAACAATTAGCAAACGAAATTTCAGAATGCTTAAAGCTTGTGAAAATAATTTTCAAGACCCTTGGTATGTCTGATTTTAAAGTGCGCGTCAGTCTACGTGACCCTAATTCAAATAAATATATCGGCAACGACGAATCTTGGAATAAAGCAGAAGAAGCTTTGAAAATCGTCGCCCAATCCTTGGGAGTCCCCTACTCCCTAGAACCCGGCGAAGCAGCATTTTATGGACCAAAAATCGATTTTGTAATTAAAGATGTCATTGGCCGCGAATGGCAGCTAGGAACCGTTCAAGTCGACTATAATCTTCCAGAACGCTTTGATATTCATTACATCGGTAGCGATAATAAACCCCATCGCCCCGTTATGATCCACCGAGCACCCTTTGGTTCCATGGAACGTTTTTGCGGACTTCTCATCGAACATTTCGCAGGGGATTTTCCAACTTGGCTCGCTCCCGAACAAGTACGCATATTATCTTTAAATGAGGGCAATACCGACTATGCTAAAAATGTTCTCCAACAGGTACGAGCCGCTGGAATACGCGCTACAATTGATGCCAATTCAGATAAGCTGGGAGCTAAAGTTCGGAAAGCAGAATTAGAAAAAGTCTCTTATATGTTTGTCATTGGCGATAGGGAAGAAGAAGATTCTAAAGTTTCCATACGTTCTCGAAAAGATAAATCCATTGAAGGAATTCAGTCAGTCGATCACGCTATCCATCTACTTCGCCAAGAAATAGAAGAAAAACGTTTATTTTTATAGATTTTTTTAAATTATTTGTTTTATGCTTGTAATTTTCAGGTAATAATATAATGTAGATTACCATGAATATTAAAGTAGTTTTTTGCGATGTAGATGATATTACACAAAAGTATTTGGAAAATCATAAATTTAGTGATCAAGTAAATTGCACTCTTTTGCGAGAAAGTTTGAATGATTTGCCAAGTGATTCACTTGAACAGCTTTCGAATACGGAAATTATTTCTACTTTTGTTTATTCTCGATTAACAGGTAATGTTTTGGAGCATTTTCAAAATTTAAAATTGATAACCACCCGCTCGACAGGATACAATAATGTCGATCTAGAATACTGTAAAACACATGGCATAAAGGTTACTAATGTCCTAGGGTATGGAGAAATAACGGTTGCAGAATACGCCATGGGTATGCTTCTGAATTTGACAAGAAATATCGAATTTTCTAACAATAAATTAAAGAACAATATCGTTAAAGTCGATGAAGATATGGGGATCGATCTATCGGGGAAAACTGTTGGCGTAATTGGTACAGGGGCAATCGGAAGACATTTTGTAAAATTATGTTATGCTTTTGGCTGTCATATTATCGCCAGTGATCCTTTCCCTAATCAAAAATTAGTCGATGATGGATTATGTCAATACGTCGACTTGGATCATCTTTTTAAACATTCTGATATTATCAGTTTAAATTGTCCAGCTACGAAGGAAAATTACCACCTCATTAATAGAAATACTATCGCTAAAATGAAGGACGGTGTTTATATTGTCAATACCGCACGAGGAGAATTAATTGATACAATCGATTTGTATGAAGCAATTATTGCTGGTAAAATTAAAGGTGCTGGCCTGGATGTTTTGGATTACGAAGATGTTATTATTAAAAATGATATAGAATCTATTAAAAATAATGATAAAAATTTTGCGATATATTCCGTAATTAACGCAAAACTTTTACAACTACCAAATGTAATTGTCACCCCTCATATCGCATTTAATTCATCCGATGCCGTGCTACGAATTTTAAATTCCAATATTCAATCTATTTCAGATTTCATTGCTGGAAAGCCTATTAATTCTGTAATCTAAGCGATCGCTAATGAAAACTTCGTTTTAAGTACCAGGATTTCTTTATATTTTCGAATAACGCCATTCATGAGGAAAAATTTGCCATATTTTTCCTCCAACTCGGCAGTGATTTCCAATGCTTCATTTGGTTTTACGATCGATTTAAATCGGGCTTCTTCGATCTTTGCGAGAACGGGCGTTCCTTTTTCTAGAGGAAAATTTTTTAAAATTAAAACAGCAGCGGTCTGAAATACAACCTCACAAAGAATAACGCCCGGCGTAATCGGATTACTCGGATAATGTCCTTTATAAAAGTATTCATTTTCTGTAAAAATTTTACGTGTAACGATTTTTTTTTCATCGATACTTTCAACTGTATCGACAAAAAGAAAAGGTTCGCGATGGGGAATGGTGGCTTTAATATCCATCATTGCTCAACGATTTCTAATTTTTGTAATTCTTCATCATCCCAATCCGCTTCCTCCGCTTCGAAATTTTCTCCCTCTATCATATACTCCTCATTTTCATGATCATCCTCATCTTCAAATTCTCCCCGTTTCGTAATATCATATCCCGTTGGGGTATACTCTAAAATATCGACAATTTCATCGAAAATATGAATCTTATTCCCCTCAATGTACTTTTCTTGGTACTTCTCGCGCATCACTTCTTCAATTTCTTCCGAATTAATGGGAGTCTTAAAATCAATTAAATCATTTAATAATTTAATACGCAAGCGAATAATATGATCGATAAATTCTGTATATGGGCCTTCATCCTCACTATTTGCAATAATATTAGGTAACAAGAATAAGGGTTCTTCCGAAGACATAGCTTTTGCCGTCGTAAATTCTAACTTGACTTGATTACCAGGCAACTCGGATAATATGCGAAATTTTAAAAACGCATTTTCAATAATTTCATTGCGCAAGCCGTACTCCATCAAAGGGGTAGCGAGTTCGATAATATGCTCGAACTGACGTGGATCTATAATCCCTGAATAATCCGCATCAATACTCATATCATTGCTCATCTTTTCCAACCACCACTTGAAATCATCCTTTAAACGTACAATACACCATTCAATCTTTTCTGACATAATTAATCTGCTCTGATAATAATGTTTATCCATTAGTAAACGATTTTTTGTAGCTTAATGCCATTGGGTATGTTCCGTATCCGTATATTCCACTGCCCGTATAAAAATTTCTTCTAAAGTTGCCGGTTTCTCCACAATACTTAACAACTTCCAATCCGGCTCGCTAAGTAATGCTTTCTAAAAAATATCTATACTTTTCGTTGGCAATAGGATGGAGAAGTTGATGTCGATTACGGGCTATATCGATAAAGATATCGTGGCGTCCTTGTCCCGTATACTGCGCTTTAAAATGATCTATATTCCGTATCCGACTCCCACTGCCCGTATAAAAAATAGAATGGAGAATTGATGTCGATTACGAGTTAAATCGATAAAGATATCGTGCCCCTGCCATTCCGTATACTGCACTTTAAAATAGATCATGTTCATCAAGTTAATTGAGGGCGACTTGAAGGAATGTTGCAGCTAAAGTACGGACCATTTTATACAGGAAGCCTGAGGCTTCTGTTTGGAGAGTGAGATTGCGATCATGGACTGAAAAGGATAATGCAAACATTTTATTAATTTACAAAAGCAGTTGACAAAGTTAAGAATATTTGAAAGGCTGAAGATATAAGGAAGGGTGTAGCCAACATGTTAAAAAATTGGCTTTATATAAAAAACGGCTTTATATTTTTCATTTATACAAATTAAATTTAATAAATAACTTTTTCCAGGAATAGGCCTTGAAGGGGAGCTGTAGTAATTTTTTCGCGACGAATTTTTGATTGAAAACAAAGGAGGAGATCATGTTCATCAAGTTAATTGAGGGCGACTTGAAGGAATGTTGCGGCTAAAGTACGGATATATTTTATATAATGAAATTGCGATTATGGAGTGAAAAGGATAATGCAAACATTTTATTAATTTGTAAAAACACTTGACAAAGTTAGGAATATTTGAAAGGCTGAAGATATAAGGAAGGGTGTAGCCAGCATGTCTAAATTTATATATGGGGCGCTGCCCCAAACCCCACCAGGGGATGGATCGCTTCTTATGGGACTCCGTCGTCACGGACTCCTTGACCTGGTACTGGCCCGGTACTGTGCTAGCAGCACAGCACCGGGCCGCAATCAAGGTCCAGGAAACAGTGTTTCCTGGCGAGGATTGTAAGGGCGAGCAGCCCTTATTTATTTATATATGGAGCGCTGCCCCAAACTCTGCCAGGGGATGGATCGCTTCTTATGGGACTCCGTCCCATACCCTGCAAGGAGTCACGGACTCCTTGACCTGGTACCGGCCCGGTAACTGTGCTACTAGCACAGTACCGGACCGCAATCAAGGTCCAGGAAACAATGTTTCCTGGCGAGGATTATAAGGGCGAGCAGCCCTTACTAAAAATACAGAGCCAATAAATAATCCTTTACGATATTCAAATTTTATTAAGCATCGCTACACTATGATCGATGTATTACCAGGATTTATCGATGTATTACCAGGATTTCGAGAATTTTATCCGCCAGATTGTTTTATTCGGAATTTTATTTTCGAAAAAATGCGCCAAATGTGTCAGAATTTTGGCTTTTCTGAGTACGATTCGCCTATTCTTGAACCTTTGGAGCTTTTTACTGAAAAATCCGGCGAAGAAATCGCCGCCCAACTTTTCAATTTTATCGATCGCGGGGGCCGTTCCGTTGCCCTACGTCCCGAGATGACTCCCGCCGTTGCCCGTATGATTGGTTCAAAAATTAATACCCTCAAAAGGCCTTTAAAGTGGTTTTCTATTGAGGAAAATTTTCGCTATGAACGCCCTCAAAAAGGTCGACTACGCTCATTCTATCAACTTAATATTGATATTTTCGATGAACAAAATATAAGCGCTGATGCGGAAATTATCGCTTTAGCTGTTGCGATTCTACAATCTTTAGGATTATCCGCCAATGATTTTCACGTTCGTCTCAGCGATCGCCAGTTGTGGACGATCTTATTGCAAAGCCTCGGAGTTCCTGAAAATTTTATCACAGAAACATTATCGATTATCGATAAAATCGAACGCGAATCCCATGATATAATCGTAGAAAAATTAAATGCTCTAAATTTAGATGGCATTAAAATTTTAGAAAATATTAAAACATTCCAATCCATTCGCAATTTGGATATTTTGAAAACATTTTTACAAGCAACCGTCCAACAACCGGATCTAAAAAATGATGTCGACATTCGCTTGGAACAATTAAAATCTTTATTAAAGCATTTGGACGACTTTGGATTGACTTCATTTATAACCCTTGATTTTAGTATTGTTCGTGGATTAGCATATTATACTGGTTTTGTTTTTGAATTTTTTGAGCGGTCAGGTAAATCGCGAGCGCTTACAGGCGGTGGTCGGTACGACGATTTAATCGAAAAATTTGGCTACCCTAAAACTGCAGCCATAGGGCTCGCCATCGGTGATGTGACTTTGACAAATATTTTGCAGGAAAAAAATTTACTCCCCTCCTTCGAACAGAAATGCGATTTATTTATGATTTATGATAAGTTTTCAAAGCCCTTCGCATTAAACGATATGCATCAATTAAGATTAGCTGGTTTTTCCGTAACATATGCCTTAAAGGAAAATGCTTCGCCTGAAAAACAATTTAAACAAGCTCTGCAACAAAGTCATTGGGTTGCGACATATCGGGAAGCAAAAGACAAAATAATATTACGCAATATTGATTATCGAAAGGATTATGAAATCCAACGCCAGGAAATTATTCATTTTCTTCAACAACAACGATGAAATAATATGATTGATATTGAATTTTTATGGCAACAATTGAAAACGGTTGAAGACCCCGATGTACATGTCAATATTGTTGATTTAGGGCTAGTTTACAATATTGAAACAAAAGATGAAGCCATTCACATTGTAATGACGCTTACTTCTCCGAGTTGCCCCATGGGAGATTTTTTAATGGATTCGGTACGACAAATGACCTCCACTATTTATCCAGATAAAGAAGTTGCTATCGAATTAATTTGGGATCCTCCGTGGAACCAAGATATGATCAGCGAAGTCGGAAAAATGGAATTAGGACTACTATGAAATGTCTCGATCGATATTTTATAAGCGAATTTGGTAAGAGGTTTTTATTATTCTTTGTTATCTTAAATGCATTCCTATTTTGCGTCGATACGTATACTTATTTAGAAAAATTCCTAACACATCACGCCTCATTTAAGGAAGTGTTTTACTATTATATGGCGCAAGGGGTAGCATATTTGCCTCTGCTTTTACCCCTCACTTTTTTAGTAACCTTAGTCTTTACATTTTTAGCGATGCATCGCAATAATGAAATCATACTGCTACAGTCTTCAGGGGTAAATTTTTTTAAGATGACGCGCATGTGGTGGTTGTTGGGATTAATAGGATCCGGAATGTTATTATTAAATAATTTTTATTGGATTTCTAATGCTCAGGAATATTCCAATCATTATTTGGAATCACTGGAAAAAAATATTCCCGACAAACCGTCATTTTTGATAAAACATTTGACCTTAAACACTCAAAATCGCCTGTGGTACATTAATCGTTATGATCGAGATGCGGCATGTGCATTTGGGATTGCGATACATGAACACGATTCTAGGGGCATGGAACGTCGTAGAATCGCAGCACAATCCGGATACTTTGATGAATCGATTGGCGCTTGGATATTAGAGCAGGGACGAGAAATTTTATTTCAATCTCAAAAACAGATTCCCGATGAAGTACACACATTTGATCGACGCGTATTTCATGAGTTAAATGATTCGCCGAAATTGATGTTGCTCCTCCAAGCTCCCCTCCAAATACTTTCCCTTCGACAATTAAAGGAAATTATTGATACCGACACGCAAAAAGAAGTGAGTTATCGCATGCGTTTTTGGGATATCCTTTTAAGTTCGATGTTTTGTTTTTTTAGTTGTTGGATCGTTTTACCGCTATTTTTTTCAATGCTCCGAGAAAAGCCTTTGCCTACTATTACTAAATTGAGTTTTCTATTAGCAACATATGGCGTTATTTCCTATACTTTATATACGTTAGGTATTAATGGAGCGCTATATTGGCCATACGCATTGCTGTTACCAGTTCTTTTTCTTCTATTAACTCCCCTACTCTGGGTTTATAAATTATTGTAAATTACTTTACTTGTAAAAGATTTTCGATACGTTTTTTATAATTATCTTCCATAAGGGCATTAAGGAGTATATCGAGATCGCCATCCATAATTTGAGGTAAACTATAAAGAGTTAAACCGATGCGATGGTCGGTCAAGCGATTTTGTGGGAAATTATAAGTGCGAATACGTTCCGAGCGATCCCCTGAACCCACTTGATTTTTACGATTTTCAGCATATTTTTGCCGTTCACTTTCTTCTTTTTGTTGTAGTAGCCGAGAACGTAAAACTATGAGTGCCTTCACCTTATTTTTTTGCTGGGAACGCTGATCGGCGCAGGTAACGATCATATTCGTTGGTTTATGCATAATTTGGACCGCAGAATCGGTTGTATCACCCCCTGCCCTCCCGGACCACTCGCTCGACATATCGAAATCTCGAGATCCTCAGGCGCAATCTGTATATCGACCTCTTCAGCTTCCGGGAGAATCGCTACCGTCGCTGCAGAAGTATGGATACGGCCATTCGCTTCCGTTGTCGGTACACGTTGGACCCGGTGAACCCCACTCTCAAATTTTAAGCGCCCAAATACTTCCTCTCCACTTACTAAAAACTAATCTCTTTTCATCCACCGCATTCCGATGGACTCGAACCCATTAGCTCGATTTTCCAATTCGTTCTCTCCGCATACATGCTATACATCCGGAAAAGATCCGCTGCAAATAGACTCGCTTCATCACCTCCCGTTCCCGCGCGAATTTCAATAATGATATTACGCGTGTTATTTTCATCGGGAGGAAGCATCCCAATTAGGATCTCATTGGTCAATTCCTCTAGCTTTACTTCGAGCAACTGATTATCTTCCATGGCCAATTCTTTCAGTTGAGTATCGATACTAGAATCATCGATGAGCAACTGATTATTTTTAATATCACTACCTATTTTATCATATGTGCGATATTTTTCCAATAAGGAAGATAATTTTTGATGTTCCCGGGCGACCTCGGCTGCTTTGCGGCGATCAGAAAAAAAATCAGGCGACAATAATTGTCGATCTAATTCTTGAAATTTTCTTTTAAAAGGCTCAATAGCAGGCAGTCGGGACATATATCGCTCCAAAATATTATAATACTACTTTTTTTTCAATATCTCAGTGATTCGACTTTTCACTTCATCGAAAGAGCCCTTCGCATCAATTTCACAATATTCTACACATTTTTTAAGTGACCTTAGAGCAGGGTGCGTTTTTTCATAAAATTCATGGTAACGGATACGGGCAATTTCGGGATCCCGATCTGTTTTACGAACTTCGACTAACTCCCCCGTCCCTTCTCGCATGACTTTCTGATTATGTTCTATGGCATCTTGCCCGCGAGCTAATTGCCGTTCAATACTTGTTTTTTCGTCGATGAGAAGGACGACGCTGATCATTTCGATAGGGGTCGTTTTTTCCATCTTCATTTGTAACAATTGTATGCATTGAGTTTGCAATTCTGTTCGCGGGTATCCGTCCACAATGACGCTCTTTTTATGACTTTCACCGATAATTTTTTCGAAGACAAGTATCGTTACGGTTTCATCGTCGACCAACATACCTTTATCAATTTTCTCCTTAAATTCTGCGCTTTGAAGGAGATCACTGACGACAACGGGGCGTGTCGAAATACTTAATGTACGCATAATATTACGCGTATTAGTACCTTTTCCGGAACCGGGGGCTCCATTGACCCACACAATTTGTCCCGGAAAAGAAACTTTTTTAGTATTATTTTGTGAAAGTTGATTCCAGATATGATCGAATAAAAATACCGCTTCTAGGGATGTTGACAAACATCCGTCTCTTACAAATTCTTCATATCGTTTATCTTTTATCAAATCCATGCCTTCATTTAACATTTTTAACTGCCTCCTAACATTCCATTTCTCCACGATAGAAATAGCTGGCAATGTTAGATATAACATACCATCCGGCGATACGCATATACCACCGGGCGATGTCAGATATAGAACACCGCATCGGAGAATAAAATATAAAACTGGGCTCGAAATAGAAATAATAATGCCATTATAATGCCCGCAACTCAAAATAAGTCAAATTTAAAAAATAGTATTATGGGGAATAACAGAATTTTTCCCGATACATAACACGCCATCGCGGATATAGATATTGTTTGAATAATCATAGGTCGTTGGCTTATTTTCTGGGGATAGGATACAATTATCGCCAATCCGGACATTACAATCGATGATACTGTTTTTAATTTTACAATTTTTTCCAATCCCTAGGTAAGGTAATTTCCTATCCCCTTCGATAGCTTCAAAAGAATCGGCTCCGAACATCAGTACATTTTCCAATTCTGAATAGCTACCAATTACGGAACAGTTACCAATTACGCAACGCTTTAGAATGGCGTCGGAGATAATTGCGCCTTCGGCTATGAGTACTTGTTGCATTTGGCTACTATTAATTTTAGCGGCTGGCAATATTTTAGGTTGGGTATAGATTGGGTGGGCAGTATCGAAGAAATTGAATTTGGGGATAAGGTTAGTGAGCATAAGATTGGTTTCAAAAAACGACCGTACCGTACCGATATCTTCCCAATAATCTTCAAAGATATAAGCTTTCATGGTAACTTTCCCCAATAATCCGGGGATAATTTCTTTACCAAAGTCACTTCCTTTTTCTTCGAGAGCCTTTTGCAGGATCGACATTTTAAAGACATAGATACCCATAGAAGCGAGGGCGCAAGGTTTTTCGATTTTATTTTTAAGACATTTTTGCAAATCATCTTTAAGGGTTAAAGTTTCGATGATAAAGGGATCTTTAGGTTTTTCTATAAATTCTGCGATAGAGAAATCATTTTTTATACGCATAACACCGAAGGAGGTGATATAATCATTAGGGATTGCTTTAGCGGCGATAGTGACATCGGCCGAGGTATTGATATGATGTTGTACGAAATGGGCAATATCCATGCGATAGAGTTGATCGCCGGAGAGGATAACGACGAGGTCATCGGGGCCGGTACCGAAGTAGCGGAGATTTTTACGCACAGCGTCGGCGGTACCCTCATACCAATTACCGACACCATCGCTTGTTTGTTCTGCGGAAAATATTTCGATTTTACCATTTCCGAAAACATCGAATTTATAAGTATTATTGATATGGGTATGGAGGGAGCGGGTATTGAACTGGGTAAGGATGAAGATATTTTTAAACCCGGAGTTAATACAATTACTGATAGGGATATCAACGAGGCGGCATTTTCCGGCGAGAGGTACAGCCGGTTTACAACGATCTTTTGTCAATGGAAACAGACGCGTTCCACGACCACCTCCCATAATAACACATGCTACCTCTCCCATTATTATTAAGGGTAAATTTTCCTTAATAAAAGTCAAAGTAAATTATTATAATTTTAAAAATTAATTCTTCTGATGCAAAGAAAAGGTTCTATTGAAATGAACTAAAAAATTATATTGATAATTGAATATAAGAACTTCTTCGAAAGTTTCTAAAACTTCTTCAAAGGAAATTTCATTGCGTACAAATTTGCTGCAATTTTCAAGTAATTCTTTAAATACTTGTTCGCATTTCTCACAAATTGATTTTTTTTGATCACCAGATGTTTTTTCAAGGGCAGAAATATTTTGTAAGTTTGTGTTATAAAGGCCTTGCAATTCATAGAGTACCGATGAATTCCTTTTGGTGAATTTTTTAAAAACTTTCTCCAGTGCCAAATCATTATTCTCCGTCAAAGACTTCCATGCAGCGGTGACCTTATCTGTTTTTTGATCCTGATTAAAACCCATTTGGTACATATTA
>JAITNS010000080.1 GCA_031290315.1 Puniceicoccales bacterium | reverse complement strand
AATACTCTTGCAGAATTAGTTCGTAAAAAAATTCAACAGCTTGGTTTTCGAACAGATGACTATAAAGTGAAAGAGTTTATATATTCCTTTTTGAGGGAATTGAAACAAGGACAAGGGTTAGGGGTTGATCCAATAGTGGAAATCTATTACGCAATTATGAAGGAAAAACCTAGTTTATTAATAAAACGACAGATACAAACAGAAATAAATAGAGAGTAAATTACTAAACTAAAAGAATAAATAAAAAGGGGATAAATTTGTGTTTTGTCCTCTTTTTGTTTTTATCGGAAAAGAAAATAAAAATTACAACCAAGAACAATTTCTAATAAAAATATTTTTTTTGAATTATATCTTTACATTATATGTGAAATGTATAACATTAGGGCTGTAGTGTTAAAACTAATGTAGTGTTAAAACTAAAAAAAGGAAAAATATGACAAATAAGAAATATTATGTAATGGCCCTTTCGCTTTCCTGTTTATTTTGTACAGAAATGATGCAAGGGGGGATTTCGCCGGCAAGACCGGTAAATATAGAGGAGGAAGACGCATTCTCATTCTTCATCAACCGAGTGAAAGAAAATAAAATTAATAATGATGCTCGGAGTTTGTCAGAAAGGATTAAGAGACTGGAGCAAGTAGTTTTTGATTTGAAGGAAGAAGTTGATTCTTATATGGATATATTACAAAGAGTAATACAAGGGGTAATACAAAGAGCAGCAAATTTTAATGGAACATCCGGATTGCAATCGACGACACCATCTTTGGGGACGTCTTCAGTAAATGTTTCTGATGTGGACTTGAATTTAGGAGATGATTTGCGTGAACTTTTTTCGGAAACGTATGGCAATAAAGATTTTGTGTCGAGCAATCGTTCACAAAAAAATATGTATCAGCAAGCAATACCATCGGCAGTAGCTCGAGTGGGCGGAGGCGATCCTAGTCAAGTTGTTTCTGCGGAGGCTCAAAAGATATATGGTGCAATGGCTAAAGAACTAAACGATCGCTTCAATCAAAATTCTATTCGGTTGAATTCAGTACCGCAATCGCAAGAATTTTCTTTGGAATCTATAACAAATGACTGGTCTATAAATCAAGTAATCCAAGCGATAAAAAATGGTAATGGCAATGTTAATACTCTTGCAGAATTAGTTCGTGAAAAAATTCCACAGTTTGATTTTCGAAAAAATGACTATAAAGTGAAAGAGCTTATACATTCCTTTCTGAGGGAATTGAAACAACAACGAGGTTTACAGCTTGGTTCAATACTGGAAATCTATTACGCAATTATGCAGGAAAAACCTAGTTTATTAGCAAAAAAAACAATAGAAAGAATAATAAACGAATAATTAATTACTAAACTAAAAGAGTAAATAAAAAGAGGACAAATCTGAATTTTATCCTCTTTTTGTTTATTATAAATAAAGTTTTTATTTTTTGAAATGTTCGTTAAGCTGACGATCTAACTTCTGAATTAGGAGATCAATCGATTTGTAAAGATCATCGCTGGTAGCCGTCGCAATAATATCAGGACTGTGAATTTCTATGTGCCCCTTCGCTATAAATGCTTCCGAAGGATCCTTCGTCGTTTCATGCATTAGGTCAACCCGTATACGAATTATATGCTCATCATGACGAAATAATTTTTCTACCTTTTCATGCACAATCTGTTTTATCGCATCCGTTAACTGGAGATGCACACCCGAGATAATAATATCTTTATCCATAAATTACCACCAATGCACGTTAAAGGACTCGACATCTTTGGCAATCTTTAATATTCCTATTCTCCATTATAATGTAATGAAAGAAAATCAACTCCTCTCCGTAGAAAATCTTAGCATTTGCTTCTCCGATAACCCATGCCCAACGGTCGAAAATATTAATTTCACTATCTTTCGCGGTAAAACTTTAGCCCTTGTTGGCGAAAGTGGTAGCGGAAAAACTTTGATTGCTAATTGCCTCATGCGCTTGCTCCCCAACGTCCTTATAAAAGGAACGATTGTACTTGAAAAACAATCAATTCTCAATCTATCCCTTAAGGAATTGATTGAGATCCGAAAAAATAGAGTGGCATATATCTTTCAAGAACCAGGAGCAATGTTAAATCCATCGCTGACAGTTGGCTACCAGTTAATGGAAATTGTAAATGAAGAAGGACGAAAAAAACAAGTATTAGGGATGTTGGAGCGTGTCGGATTTACGGATCCAAAGAAAATTTTTCGCTCCTATCCCCATGAATTAAGTGGCGGAATGCAACAGCGTGTCATGATCGCAATGGCTCTAATAAATCACCCACCCTTACTAATTGCCGATGAGCCGACAACCGCTCTAGATGTCGTTTTACAAAAACAAATTCTAGATTTAATTCAAGATTTACAAAAAGAATTTTCATTTTCAATGCTACTTATTACCCATGATTTTTCTTTATTACAACAATTAGCAGATGATGTTTGTGTACTGCGAGCCGGAAAAATTATAGAACGAGGACAGGCAAATGATATTATTTTCAATCCGCAAAATGATTATACAAAACTCTTAGCCCAATCCATTTTTACACTCCTAAGCCCTTAATTGTTTATAAAATATAATTTTGTGAAGCGATCAAAACCACGAATTCCCCTTTTATCGTCAGGTTTTTAATTCTTTTTAGAATTTCTACGACCGATGCCGTCAAAATTGTTTCATGTATTTTAGTCAATTCTTTGCTAACCGAAACTATACGGTCAGGGCCATAAATGTTAAAAATATTATTAAGAAATTTTTCGACGCGATAGCAAGATTCATAGAAGATCAATGTCGCTTCGAAGTGCTTATATTGTTCTAAAATTTTAACGCGCTCACTTTCTTTATGTCCCGGAAATCCGAGAAAAAGAAAACGATTAGTTGGAAGTCCAGAAGCGGATAGCGCTGTTATGGCAGCATTGGGGCCGGGAATCGGAATGACATCGATATCATTTTTTTTACATTCACGGACAATACGAAATCCCGGATCGCTAATCGTAGGTGTTCCGGCATCACAAATTACAGCTATATTTTTTCCTTCCAATAGCTGTCCTAATAAAAAAGTTACTTGAAATAATTCATTTTGTTCATGATAGGGAATTAATTTCGCTTCGATAGTAAATTTTTTCAATAAATTTGCCGAAACTCGCCTATCTTCACAGGCAATGATGGAACATTGTTTAAGGGTTTCAATGGCTCGGAAAGCTATGTCGCCTAAATTCCCGATCGGCGTTGCAACGACAAATAATTTCCCTTTATCCATGGGTGTTTGTTAATTAAGAATAAATTCTTTAATAATAATAATACCTAATGGGAGCGTAAGAATGAGGCTATCGGTGAGGTCGAATACACCTCCTATACCGGGTATTGACGTACCCGAATCTTTTTCATTCGCAAGACGTTTGAAGCCCGATTCGATTAGATCGGAAATAAGGGAGACGATTGCGAGCAATGTCGATAGGATTCCAATTGAAAGTTTTGTAAATTTCGATGGCCAATAATTTCCACAACAAGAAGCGAAGATATGGCCCGATAAAATCGAAAAAATAATAGATCCGATTAGTCCTTCATAGGTTTTTTTTGGACTAAAGTGAGGTACTATTTTATGTTTCCCAAAACTATGTCCAAAAAGTAATCCTCCAACATCGCTAAATTTTACGACAACGATGATCCATAAAACGAGTAATAGTGGTAAGGTTGTCTCGGTGAAGATTGAGAGTTTGTTTATAAATAATATAGGGAAAGAAAGCATCGTTGGAACATAAACCATTCCGAAAATAGTTGGTAAAAATACTGTCTTTAATTGTTCTGGTTTGTCTGAAAGGATCACAGGAATCGAAAATATGATGATCGATAATGCTAAAAAAATTAAAATATAACTGAAATCTGTAATGCCTTCCCTCAAAAATAAACAGCCATATAACATTAAGATTCCTAAAATTGTGGCGCTTACTTTAAATGGTTTCCAGCCACTTTTCTCCATTAATTGATAAAGTTCGAGTTGAGTATAGGTGGAAGCGATAATTAGTAAAAAAAATCCACCCACTATCCCTTTCGCGCTTAAAAGTGATGCGACTAATGCCCACAAAATAATAGTACTAAATATTCTCGCTTTCATTAATTATCGACCAAAACTTCTCCCCCTTAATTGATATTCCTCTAAAATTGTTTCAAAATCTTGTTGTGTAAATTCAGGCCAAAATTTTTTGACGAAAAATAATTCGGCATATGCGGATTGCAGGAGAAGAAAATTGCTCAGCCGTTGTTCTCCCGAGGTCCGGATAAAAATATCTACATCCGGTAAATTGCGTGTATCGAGGTATTGTCGAATCATTTCCCAAGAATAATTATTAAGCTTGCTTGTAGGAATTTTTGAAATAGCGCGTACGAGTTCATCGTAGCTACCATAATTGATTGCGATTGTCAAAAATAATCGCCTATTATGTTTTGTTTTTTCTTGGAGGGATGTAATTTTTTTAAAAAGAATTTCATCAAGTTTATTCAAATCGCCGATACAATGAACGCAAATATTTTCTTTCATTAAAAGCGTACTGTAATGTTCGATTGAGCGCAAAAAGAGACCCATGAGGTAAGTAACTTCATATTGTGGGCGTTTCCAATTTTCCGTAGAGAAAGCAAATAGAGTGAGATAATTAATATTATTTTTGAGAGCTGCTTGGATGCTTTCGCTAACCGTATGTATGCCACGCCGGTAACCAAAAAATGTCGGTAAATGATTTTTTTTTGCCCAACGCCGATTACCATCCATAATAATCGCAACATGGACTGGATTTCCTTCCAACATACTTTTTCAATAGAGTAAATTTTGTCGTCTACGGCAAGCGCATTTTCATATAAGGTAACATTATTTTCGTTTCCAGTATAAAAATTATTAAGCAAATGAAATATTTTTCATCGATGTTTTCCATAGAAAGGGTGGCATCTGGCTAATCGAAGAATAATGAAATATAAGGCTTTAAAGAAGGAATATTTTTTTATGACACGAATCGCGAATTGTGAGCAAGTTGGAGAAAATCGACAGCGGCAATAGGGCCCAAATAATACTATCTTCAAAGGGGATAAAAATAATTTGTAGATACGAATTGGGAAAATGAGCAATGTAGTGACGATCTTCATGGTACTAGGAACCTAAAAGTGATGCTAGATTCATACGGGAATTTTTCATTTTTTTCATCATTGCTTGCATTTGCTTGAAATTTTTTAATAAGGAATTAACATCTTGAACGGATAGGCCTGAGCCTTTTGCGATACGTAAGCGTCTTGAGCCGTCGATGATTCCCGGATTCGTCCGTTCTTTAGCGGTCATGGAGTAGATAATTGCTTCCGTATGTTTAATTTTATCATTAGTTTCTGGGCCAAGGTGGCTATTATGCATACCTGGAAAATGTTTAACGAGCGATTCCATTGGGCCCATTTTTTTGATAGATTGGAGTTGATTAAGGAAATCGTTCATATCAAATTTTCCTTTTTTCAGTTTTTTTTCAAGTTCTTTAGCTTGTTTTTCGTCGACTTGTTCTTGAGCTTTTTCGACGAGGGATACGACGTCGCCCATTCCTAGGATCCGTTGAGCAATACGCGTGGGGTGAAAGATTTCGAAGGCTTCAATTTTTTCGCCGATTCCCATATAGCGGATAGGTACGCCTGTCACTTCTTTCATTGATAATGCGGCGCCTGCGCGACTATCGCCATCTAGTTTTGTAAGGATAATACCGGTTAATGTAACTGCTTTATGAAATTCTTTGGCAACATTTGCTGCCTCTTGGCCCAGCGCGCCGTCTGCTACTAAGAGTACTTCGTCAGGATGTACTACTTGAGTAATATTTTTAATTTCATCAATTAATTGTACATCGATTTGCAGACGTCCTGCGGTATCGAACAGAATTAGATCGTGATTATTTTTTTGAGCATAATCGAGTCCAAGAGAAGCAATTTTTGGTACATTTTTAATATTACGATCGACATAACACTCCATGCTAATTTGTTTTGATAAAATTTCGAGTTGATCGATTGCTGCTGGGCGGTAAATATCGCAACCAATTGCTATGGGACGCGAAAATTTTGCTTTAATTTTTAAAAAGTGAGCGAGTTTTGCGGTCGAGGTAGTTTTTCCAGAGCCATGTAGACCTACCATCAAAATCTTAAGTGGTCGTTTAGTACTGAGTTCTGAAGGAGTTTGGGTACCGAGGAGTGTTACTAATTCATCGAAAATAATTTTTATAAATTGTTGTTCGGGTGTAATATTTTGAATGACGACTTGCCCTAAGGAATGATCTTTTACACGTTGAATAAAATTATTGACCACAGAAAAATTGACATCTGCTGACAGTAATGCCGAACGAATCTCGCCCAATGCTTCCGCGATATTATGTTCCGAGATCTTTCCAAGCCCGCGCAAATTTTTAAAAATATTACTGATTTTATCGGTAATTGATTCAAACATGACCAACTTTTATAGGATCAAAGCAGTCGCCGTCAAACTTTTATCCTAAGATTATTTGGGGCTTTGCCCCAAACCCCGCCAGGGGATGGATCCCCTGGAGCTGCTTCTTATGGGACTCCGTCCCATACCCTGCAAGGAGTCATGGACTCCTTGACCTTGTACCGGCCCGGTATTGTGCTACTAGCACAATACCGGGCCGTCCGGATTGCAATGGAGGACCGGGATAGTATCCTCTGGCCGGGCATTGTGGTTCGCCCTGGATCACGTGCAATGCACGTGTTCCAGGGCAGTCCCAAGGTCCAGGAAACAATGTTTCCTGGCGAGGATCATAAGGGCGAGCAGCCCTTATTTATATATTTCCAGGGGATGGGTCTACGGACTTTCATTATGGCTCTGAATTAATTATTTTTTTATTTATTTTTTTTAAAAAAAGCATTACAATATATTTACTATGAGTGCAATCACAGGAGGGGGTAATTTTTCTATAGATCCGGCTAGCTTACAACGGCTAGCTCAAAATGCAATAAAAGATAGCTGCTCCACAAGCAAAGAAATAAATCAATGTTTACGAATTAAAGATGGAAAATTTACATATATTCTTCCGATAACTATTACAACCACCAAACCTGGAACGACTGCTAATGCTGGGCAAAATGATAATTTTGATGTGAAAATTCCTTTAAATAGGAGAAAAGGAAGTACAATCACTGAAGCGCAAATGAACGCTATTAAAGAGACAATAAAAAATCAACTTGCTAGAAAAATAGATGAAAAACAAATGATAGAAGACCTAGCCCCAAAAATCCCTGCATTGGCAAATATCAAAAAATTAAGAGAAGGAAGAGATAGGTCAGATTTAGGTAATTTCAAAACCGTGCAAGATATAGAAGGAAGCTTAATAGAAAAGTATGACGATCCTACAACCTACAAAGGACCTCAAATTGATTTATCCCCTAAGCAGGTTAGTTCGACAATAGACTTGCTAAACACATACGCAATGTGTTTAGACTCTGAAAAAGCAGAGCAGTATAGCAGATTGAAACATTTACAAACAACGATACAACAAAAAGACTTATCCGAAGGGCAACGTACAGTAGTAGATAAGAGTGGCAATAAGACTGTATACCAGCAGGCGGATGTAGAGGGAGTTTTAAACCGCAATATCGATTTTAATGAATATTTAGTGCTCCTAGAGAACTTAAGGGCAGCAAATTTTCAAAAAGCCGTACAGGAATTTAAAACTCGAGCAAAATCAAAAATGTCCCCCGAGGGAAATCTCGAAGAATTTATGAAAGCAATAAAAGCTAACCATGGAGAAGCGAATACTGTATTTGTTCAGTTGAGTAAGGAAAGGCAAAAAGCACAAAAAGGAGAGCCGAATATATATCGGCAACTCATGGAGGGATCTGCAAAAAAATTAGAAGAACTGAGGAAAAAGAGCTGAAAAAAAACCTTATTCAAAATTCCAAAAGATAATTATGCCAATTGATAAAAAATAAAAAGAATAAAATCTAAATCTATTTGGCGCGCCTCGCAGGAGTCGAACTTGCAACCTTCTGATCCGTAGTCAGATGCTCTATCCAATTGAGCTAGAGGCGCCCCGATGTGCCTAATATGCTGAAATATAAGCGGAGTTGCAATACTTTTTTGATCACCCTATCTTAATTTTTTTTAAGTAAAAATTTTTGCTAAATATTTATTATTTTTTTTGCTAAATATGTTTTTTGATTATAATTGGAAAATACTGTGAGTGACCCAGGATAAATTACACCGTGAAATAAATATGCTATGTCATCAATTTAAAAGTTTTCGTAAAATAAATAAAACTATTTACAGGGTAGATTTTTTAATTTTTTAATAT
>JAITNS010000056.1 GCA_031290315.1 Puniceicoccales bacterium | reverse complement strand
CCGATATCGCGTAACATGGTTAAAAATTCAGGATCTTGGGTGTTGAACGGCTTGCCTCCTTTAATCCGTGAGAAATTAATGCACGATAATTTATTCCCATTGTCTTCGTCATACCCAATTACTCCCGCTTTACCCTCACCCGCACTCTTAACCGCTAATACCGCCGATTCCCGAATCATTTTTAAATCAATTTCATTCGCTTTCGCCGAACGCGCAAAATAACCACTCTTTTGCACTAATTTCTTCTCTGCACTAATCTTCTCTGCAAACTCATTCGCAAACCATTGGCCCGGATTAATCGTGTCGAGCTTGATGTGCCCAAATGCATCACGAATCACTTCCTTCCCTTCCGCTTCCATCGATTGAACAATAGTATCAATCCCCGCTCCCTCACTAATAAATAAATTTACACAATTGTGTGTGTCCATAATTCGGCGTAAACGTTCGGCTTCCGCTTCCATATCAAATATTAATTCTGGAATATATATGCCGTGAATATCGAGCGCTTCCTTATTAAATCCAAGTTCCGGCAAAAATTGTTTCCCATTCAATCGCCGGCGATACTCTAGGGCAGTGGCGACTGTTAACCACCCACAATTTCGTCCCATAATTTCATGAACAATTAGCATGCGTGGATTTGCCGTCGATTCCATTACTATATTTTCGAAAAATCGCGCCCCCTCATGGGCAGCCGTCGTCGCTCCAAGACTTTGGGAAATGGGGTAGACATCGTTGTCGATTGTCTTGGGTAATCCGATAACCGTCAAATTATAGTCATTTTGTTGGAGAAATTTTGCCAGGTCGGCTGCCGCCGTATTCGTATCGTCGCCACCAATCGTATGTAATACTTGAATACCATCACGCATAAGTTGTTCAGCGGCGATCTCCTGGGGATTAGCATCTTCAGCCACATAGCCACGCCGAACACAATCGCGTACATTTGTCAATTTCACACGACTATTGCCGATTAGACTCCCTCCATAATTAAAAAAAGTCGCCACATCATGGCGCGTTTCGTTAGTAACTATGACCTTATCGCCTAGGAGTAAGCCTTTATAGCCTCCTCGATAACAAATGATTTCCGTTTTAGGGGAGTCCTGGATATAGGCTTCGATAAGTGCACCTATCGCCGCCGATAAACAGGGAGCTAACCCACCAGCTGTCAAAATTCCTACTCTCTTTATCTTCATAGCAAATGCTTATCTTCAGCATATACCAAAAAGAAATCTTGTAAAGTAAAGATTTATTCTAGTCAAAAATTTTCGCAAAATATCGCCACAATCTAATATTATTCCTCCATATATGTCTAGCTCAATGTTGGGAAGGAGAAAAGATAATTAATTTTTTCGTCTCGCAAAATCGTCGACCATAAAGCTCAAAAAGATCGACCACCACTCTGTTTTTAGCCCCATAAATATCACCACCCGTTAAATAAAATATTTTACCATTGGGCTTTAATTTTTGTTTTGCCCAATTATAGAACTCGGGGAGCGGCGCAACAGCTCGTCCCGTAATGTATTGATACCGTTGGTCGAGATGTTCCACGCGGCTATGAATGCAAGTCACATGTTCTAATTTTATTTTTTTTATAAATTCTTCCACTGCCCGTATTTTTTTTCCAACGGAGTCGATGAGCGTGAAGCGTATTTGGGGCATAGCGATCGCCAGGGGTATCCCCGGGAATCCTCCTCCCGTCCCAATATCTAATATATCCATACCCGGCTCAAAACAGTCTTGCTTGCAAATCGCTAGACTCGGTAATAGATGGGCTTCAACGATTCGCCCAATGTCTTTTCGGGAAATGAGATTCAATACCTCGTTTTTCGCATAAACTAATTCACAAAAATAGCCTAATTGGTCGAGCATCGTTTCCGAAAATTCTGGAAAAAATTGCTTAATAATAGCGATCGGAATTTGCACTTGTGATAGGGGAAAGGAAATCTAATGTGGAGCAAGATTTTTTATGGCCAAAATCCATTTACTCCCAGAAACAATCATTAATCAAATCGCGGCAGGCGAAGTAGTAGATCGCCCTGCATCGATCGTAAAGGAATTGATCGAAAATAGTATCGATGCCCAAGCAAAACATATTACCGTGAAATTCCATAACGGCGGTGACTCATTTCTATCGATCTCAGACGACGGGATCGGTATGGACGAAGAAGATGCCGCTATGGCATTCGAACGTAACGCAACCAGTAAATTGACAACAATTAAAGATCTCGAATCCCTCGGAACATTCGGATTTCGCGGAGAAGCAATCGCATCAATCGCAAGCGTCGCTCGTATGATTATGCAAACTAATGACGGTAATGGCGGTACCGAAATCCATTGCGATGCCGGTAAAAAAATTCACCAAAAAGCATGCGGCTGTCCCCGCGGTACTTTCATCGAAATTCGCAATTTGTTCGAAAAAATACCAGCCAGAAAACAATTCTTGAGATCGGAAACAACGGAAGCAATCTATATCGTGAAAGCCGTACGCGCCTTCGTACTCGCAGAACCCGATATCTATTTTGAATTGTACAAAAATGGTAAACTGCTATTTTCCTCCCCCGATTCCCGTAATCTACAGGACCGTACCGAATTGCTCTTCGGACATTTCGACCAATATACTCCCCTAGATTATACAAATGATACGATCCATCTCCATGGATTATTATTTGAACATGCGGTAGACGGAGTCGTCAGTAAACCCGATTTCTTAATCTTTGTCAATAAAAGAAATGTCAATAACCCAACAATTGTACGCCTTGTGCGCGATACTTATGCGATGATTAAATCGCGGGTAACAAATGTTGGAGGGCTTTTATTTTTAGAATTTCAAAGTAATTTCGTCGATTTCAACGTCCACCCACAGAAAAAAGAAGTGCGCTTTAAAAGCGAAATGTTAGTCAAAAAATTCATCGAAAATTCGGTGACCGATGCCTTGAAAAAAAAGATCGCAACATTATGCCAAACTCCTACTCCCGAAACCTTTACCTCCACTATCTACTCAGAACAATTATCACAGCCACTAAATTGGTATCACTATAAGGACGCATCGCCGGATAAGAGAAAGTATGAGGAAACATCCGACACCCCATATGTACCCTCACCACACCAGGTATTCGACCTATCTTTACCGCAAAACTTGGGAAATTTTCCTAATGAATCGCTGATAGGTCATGGATTATGGCGTTTTGTTGGGATGTTTGGAGAGGAACGGTTTGCCATCTTCGAACGCCAATCGGGCCTTATCTTCGTCAATTTGGCAGCCGCACAAAAATGTATTCTATGGGATAAATTTCTAAACAGCCCGGACCAACTTATACCCCAAATCCTACTTATCCCACGCACCGTTACCATTAACCCCGAACAAATAGCCGCCTTAGATTCTCTCCTTGAAATATTTGCCAATTTTTCCATTGAGGTTGAAAGCTTTGGTAAAAATGTTTATAAAATTACAGCCTTACCCCGAGAAGTATCGGAGGAGATGGTAGTCCAATGGATACAAGATCCATCGTTCGCCACTGCCAGTAAATTATGGACCCGCGATGTTTTCGCAAAACAATTTTGTGCAGGGCTTCCATTCCAATCGGTAGGTCAAGGAGAAGTAAAAATATTAATCGACCAACTGCTACATTGCTACCAATTCATGATAGCGCCTGATAATACGAACGTTTTATTCGAAATCGACCGGTGTGACTTTGCAAAGAAATTTGGATTGCAATTAACTCCGAAGCGGTATTGTTTAGGGTAAGCGTTCGATAGCTTCGGGCGTTACTTTTCTCTTATATGTCGGTGGGAAAAAAATTTAATCGCGGAAAGAATAGTGAATCTGCATCATATGGTGTACGCCATGCAAATTCACGCTTGTTGCGTTCCCAATCAAATATGTTCGAAAGGCATATGATAGCGATTATCATCATCCCTATCTTAGCCATATTACTCACTATGATTTGCTTTTGGGGCCAAGATCTCATCTGGATCCAGTTTATTCCTAACTCTAAAGCACGTCTCCAAATGATCGCCCAAATTCCCTTCGAGTACCCTAGCAAAATAAAAACTCAGCGCCTCCGTGAACAACGGCGTAATTTAGTTGCCCCCGTATTTAAGATAGATTCCGAGATATATACTAAATTAGAGGAAAAAATTTATCGCCTCGACGAATTGCTCGACTCTTTCACCGAACAAAAACAGCAAACCGATGCCTATTTATTCGAACTGAAAACATTTGTCCGTGGGTTTAATGAGAAATATATGACGAATATCAGTTGGAGTGATATGGATACTTTAATTCGAGGGATCGATGAGTGTGGACGTACGGGGATATTAATTGAGGGGTTAACGATTGTGAAGGAGATTTTGGAGGAAGGGGTATTTGACCAAAATTTAAGCAACCAGCAAAGCGAGGAATATTTTTTAAATATTGAGGTACAAGGGGCATCGCGGCGTGCGCATTATCGGAGTGAGGAGGAAGCGTCTCGATTTGTTAAGCTCCGATTATTTTCGGTGGAAGCCTCCGCCGATGTCCTCCAAGCTACTTACCGACTCCTTAAAACCGGTATTAAGCCAAATATTGCCTTTGATAGTACGGCGACGAATCGGAAGATTACGAAGGCGGTGCAGATGACTCCCGATGCAATTGAAAAGGTAGCGTTGAATGATGTCATTATCGAGAATGGTTCGATGATCACTGCTGAGGATTACGAGTGCCTATTGGCGTACCGTAATGCCTTAGACGAAGCACATATTTCGTCTTTACATGTCCATAGCAATTTCTTCGAGCGCCTATTATTTTCTTCCCTTGTCCTTATCCTCGTCTATCTATTCTTTTGCACCACTCGTAATGCGTTAAAATCGCTTCAACCTAAGGAATTATTATTAGCTATACTTTTACTACTACTTAATTTATTAATTTGTCGTGTATTAGTATGGTTATTTGAGTGGAGGATGTTTGCGAAGGTGATTACATTTATGCAGGTAGAGGAAGGAGAAGAGATTGTAATGACGGTATTAGATCCCCTATATTTACTACCCTACTCGATGCCATTGACTTTATCTTGTTTACTGGGGACGCTGCTTTTACGTACCTATGTAGGGGTATTACTAGGGCTTGTGACGTCGATTTTTTGCAATGCGATGCTATCGCAGTCGATTGAATTCTTGATTGTAGAGTTTGTGGTTATTTTTGTTGCGGCATACTGTGTACGATATTCCTACGCACGGGCGCAAGTGATACGAAGTGGGAATGCGAGTGGAGTGGCATTTGCGATGGCTGCGATTATTCTTGCTGTGAACAGCACAGTAACTCGGGAAGCTTTATTTGTACAAGCTTTAATAGGGTTTTTTAACTGTTTACTAGTGAGTATGATTGTGCTAACGATATTACCATTTTTTGAAAATATTTTCAAATGTTGCACAAATATTTGTTTAATAGAATTAACGGACTATCGCAATCCTTTATTAATGAAGCTACAAATATTAGCGCCGGGCACTTACCAGCACAGTTTAATGGTAGCGAATTTATCGGAGCAAGCGGCGATCAGCATACATGCGAATCCATTTTTATGTCGCACATTAGCGATGTATCACGATGTTGGGAAATTAGTGAAGCCGGAATATTTTACAGAAAATCAGAGTAAGCACAAGAATCCCCATGATACGCAGACGCCTTTCATGAGCGCATTAATTATTAAAAGTCATGTTAAGGAAGGAGTAGCGCTTGCGAAGGCGGCTGGAATACCACCGCGTATTATTGATGGAATTATGGAGCATCATGGGACAACGGTGATTCGTTATTTTTATTCGAAGGCATTGAAGCAACAAGAAAATCCAGCGGAAATAGAAAAATCGGCGTTTAAGTATGATGGGCCACGGCCACGTTCCCGGGAAACATTAATTTTATCGCTCGCAGATTCCCTCGAGGCTGCAAGTCGATCGCTTTATAATCCAACGCCCCAATCGATTCGGACAATGGTAGACGGTATTATAGATGGGAAAATAAAAGAAAGTCAGTTTGATGATTGTTCAGTTAATTTTCACGAAGTTAGTGAATTACGCCAAACATTTTTTGTTACCCTACTTAATATGTTGCACTCCCGGGTGAGTTACGACGAAGTTAAAGCTTAAAGTATTTATATGGGGCTCCGCCCCATACCCCGCCAGGGGATGGATCCCCTGGACCTCCTTTATGGCCCTAGATTAGATGCCAACGGCATCCAATCTAGGGCCAAGAAATAATTCAAAGAATATTATTCTTTGAACTTAATAATAATAGTGTGGCCGGGAATATTTGCGGCAGGCATTGCCTAGCCGTGCATTGTACTCGCCCTGAACCACGTGCAATGCACGTGATCCAGGGCGGTCCCAAGGTCCAGGAAACAATGTTTCCTGGCGAGGATTGATAAGGGCGCGCAGCCCGTATTTCTCTATGGGGCTCCGCCCCATACCCTGCCAGGGGATGGATCCCCTGGGCCTCCTTTGTGGCCTTAAATTAGATGCCAACGGCATCTAATCTAAGGCCAAGGAATTGTTCAAAGAATATTATTCTTTGAACTTA
>JAITNS010000024.1 GCA_031290315.1 Puniceicoccales bacterium | reverse complement strand
TCAAGGAACTATTGACAAGTATTTTGCTCAAATTGAAGTATTTTTAAATTAAAATTTTGTAGACTTAGTAATGGGGGTAAGGGCTCCTCGCCCTTATGATCCTCGCCAGGAAACATTGTTTCCTGGACCTTGGGACCGCCCTGGACCACGTGCCTTGCACGTGGTCCAGGGCGAACCACAATGCCCGACCATAAATATTAAGTTCAAAGAATAATATTCTTTGAACGATTTCTTTGGCCCAAGATTGGATGCCAACGGCATCCAATCTAGGGCCAAGAAATCGTTCAAAGAATATTATTCTTTGAACTTAATATTTGTGGCCAGGCATTGTGGTTCGCCCTGGACCACGTGCAACGCACGTGATTCAGGGCGGTCCCAAGGTCCAGGAAACTACGTTTCCTGGCGAGGATCATAAGGGCGAGGAGCCCTTATTAACATGATATTTAAACACAAGAATAACTGACACCTACCGCATTATGAGGATCAACGACCGTAATATTAAAGCGATTACAAATATCGGTACCAAAAAGCGAAGTCACGATCTCCGAATCATTACAATCGCGACTAAGATGCGCTAAAAATATTTTTTGCCATTGGGGGCAATTAGCATTTGTTACTAAATTGAAAGCAGACTCATTAGATAAATGACCATAGCGCCCACGAATCCTATTCTTTATAGCCGGGGGACGTTTTTCATCATTTTCTAACATAATATTATCATAATTAGCTTCAAGGATTAAAATCTCCGAATCCTCAACATACTTCTGGAGGTGCTGCGGAACGTAACCGAGGTCAGTCATCCAACATAGACTTTTACCTCCATCTTTACTTCGAAATAAATATCCTACAGGTTCAATTGCATCATGGGGAATTGAGAATGTTTCAATTATAAAATCTTTATAAGGAAATTTTTCTCCACATACAAAATAATTCCAACGAAATACTTTATCAAATTTATCGTTAATTGCCATCGCAGTTGCGCGATTGGCGAAGCATTGAACATGCTCATATTTAAACAAGCCCCGTAACCCTTGGGAATGATCGGTATGTTCATGGGTAATAAAAATGGCATTAATATCATAGATCGTGAGGCCGAAAGTAGATAGTCGTTCTATGATTTGTTTTCCTGAAAATCCGGCGTCAAGCAAAAAATTGCCCTTAGTCGACTTGATAAGCAAACAATTCCCTTGACTACTACTACCCAAAAAATGACAACTTGTAATCACAGATTAAGCTATAAACGTCGCCAAAATAAATCAATTATAACTTTTCAACAATTTGTCGATAACGCTCAGCAACCGCTTCCCATTTAATAATTTTCCAAAAAGCTTTGCAATAATCGGCTTTGCAATTTTTATATTTTAAATAATAAGCATGTTCCCAAAGATCGAGCGTTAAAATGGGAAGTCCAAAAAATTCTGTCTTTTTATATTCGATCATTTGCGGATTATCATGATTTAATGTTGCCGAAATAAAAAGTGTTTTGGAATTGTCAGCGGAAATATTTAACCAAACCCAACCACTACCTAAATGGCCCATCGCTACTTCTGTAAATCTTTTCTTAAAAATATGCAACGTCCCAAAATTATTATCGATAAGCGTTCCTAAATCTTCCGGAAGATCATCGTTGTCTTGCTCATATGGCTTTAAAATATTCCAGAAAAAAGTGTGATTTGCATGACCTCCTCCGTAAAAACGTATTAAATCACGATATTTTTCAGGAACATTGGAATAACTTCCAATAAAATCATTAATATCTTTTGGAGCGGAGTAATTTAATATCTGTAACAATTCATTCAATTTATTGACATAGGCCCCATGATGTTTTGAGTGATGTAATTCCATCATTTCTCCTGTAAAAACCGGCTCTAAGGCATCGTATGAATATTGCAAATTAGGTAAAGTATATTGTTGCATAATGGAATTCTTTTATTCCTCCCAATAGCCGTGTCAAACTTTTCTTTTCCTTTCTTTAAGACTCAGGTTACTTATTATTTTTTTAATTTTTTATTTAACTCTGCACGAATTTTAGCCTCCAATTGATTGAGTTCATTTTGTTCCAAATTACCTCGAGTCACAGCTGTCTTTAGTGCATTTTTAGCAAGTACTTTAGCTTCTTCGACCGAGGATGCAACCCGTATTTCATGGACATTGACCGCTTCCTCAACGACTAAAACGGCCTGATCATGCTCCAATTTTAAAATACCAGAAGCCGTCGCAATTGTTTTAATGGAATCATCCCATAACTTTAAACGCACACTGCCCACCTTCAATAGCGCAATTAATGGCCGATGCATCGGTAAGATCTCAATCTCCCCCATCACCGTATCGACCCTTAAGACCGCAACCTCTTCAGAGCAAACTACTTGATTGGGCGTAATAATTTTAACAGCGATCGACATATCAATTTTCCGTATTAATTACTTCGTCGATGGATCCCTTCATGTAAAAATCATTCTCCGAAATGTGATCCAATTCCCCCTTTAAAATCATCTCAAAACCACGCACCGTCTCTGCCGCCGAAACATATTTTCCTTCGATACCCGTAAATGCTTCTGCGGTGTGAAAAGGTTGTGATAAAAATTTCTGAATTTTACGTGCCCTACTCACCGTCAACTTATCTTCCTCCGATAATTCATCTATACCTAAAATCGCAATAATGTCCTGCAATTCCTTATATTTCTGTAAAACCGCCTGGACTCCCCATGCAACTTCAAAATGCTTTTGCCCTACAATTTTAGGATCCAGTGCTTTCGAAGTCGAAGCGAGGGGATCGACTGCAGGAAATAAGGCTAATGCTGAAATTTTGCGATCTAAAACAAGCGTCGAATCTAGGTGTGCAAAAGTATTGGCTGGAGCTGGATCTGTTAAATCATCTGCCGGGACGTATACTGCTTGAAAGGAGGTAATGGAACCATTTTTTGTCGACGTAATACGCTCTTGGAGTTGTCCCATTTCCTGGCTCAACGTCGGTTGATAACCGACCGCCGATGGCGAACGACCTAATAGGGCCGACACTTCCGAACCCGCTTGCGAAAAACGAAAAATATTATCAATAAATAATAAAACATCTTGATGTCGCTCATCACGAAAATATTCCGCAATCGTTAATCCCGTCAATCCCACACGCATTCTAGCCCCCGGCGGTTCATTCATTTGCCCAAAAACTAGCGTTACTTTCGATTTTTGTGGCTCCTCCTTATTGATCACTCCCGATGCCGACATCTCATGAAATAAATCATTTCCCTCTCGGGAACGCTCCCCTACTCCTGCAAATATCGAAAACCCTCCGTGCCCAATAGCAATATTATTAATTAGTTCCGTAATAACGACCGTCTTCCCTACTCCCGCACCTCCAAAGGCACCGATTTTACCACCACGAATAAAAGGACAAACTAAATCAATTACTTTTATTCCTGTTTCTAAAATTTCCGCATTAATTTCCTGATCCAATAAGGAAGGAGCAGGACGATGGATCGGAAATTTTTGGTCACATTTTATCTCACCGCGGCCATCGATCGGATCCCCTGTAACATTGACAATACGCCCTAGGACGACATCGCCAACGGGAACACATATCATATTTTCCGTATCGAGGACATCCATTCCCCGTCGCAAACCATCCGTTGCCGACATCGCCACCGTCCGCACAACACCATCGCCAATATGCTGTTGCACCTCTAAGGTCAGCTTATTTTTCTTTGGCAACTGTACCTCCAATGCATGGTAAATACCGGGAATTTGATCGCGTTGGAATCGTACATCCACTACCGCACCAATAATTTGAGTAATTTTTCCTAAATTTGTCATAAAATTTAATTATTTTCCGTTGCCGATGCGGCGAGCTCGATAATTTCGCTGGTAATCGCATACTGCCGCGCCTTATTATATTCCAATTTTAATTCATGGGAAAGCATTTCCGCATTATCGGTGGCATTCTTCATTGCGATCATACGAGCACTATGCTCCGATGCTTTCGCCTCCAAGAATACTTGATGCAAATTATATTTCAAAAAAATTTTCGCAATATGATCAATAATTTGTTCCACATCTGGCTCAAACAGTAGTTCACGCGAATCTCGCCGAAAATCTTCCAGCTCAATATTTGCCATCGCTAACATCTGATTAAAGACATCGTGAAATCCATGCATGGGTAATAACTTTTGTAAAGAGGGAAGATAGGTCATTGTATTGATAAACTTTTGATATAATACTTCGACAATATCCACTTCCCCATCCGTATACAACCGTCCAATGAAATCGCAAATACCCATTACTTCATGGTATTGCACGCGATCATTAATAGAAAAACTAGCGAGTAAGGGGCATTTAGCTCGGGTTAAGAATTGCATCGCTTTCCGCCCAACGGAAACAAAACATACATCATCAGTCTTAGGGATTGATTTGAAGAGCGTATTATTGAGTACGCCGCACAATCCTTTATCGGTTCCGATTACAACAACGCAACGTTTTTTAGCTTCCCGAGGGAGAAAAAATGGGTGCATATTTTTCTGTATCTTTTTCTCCGATAAACAACAAATAATTTCCGCTAAATGGAGTAAATAAGGACGACTATCGATGGCAAAATCTTGGGCACGTTTCATCTTAGAAGCCGCAACGAGTTGCATCGCTAACGTAATTTTCGATACACTATCGACTGCCCGAATCCGATCTTTAACTTCTTTAATACCTTTCATACTTCACCCCTCTTCAATATAAAAACTATAATGCTGGCGTCAATTCCAATTCCTTTAACTTTTCGATGGCGTATTTAGGGCCTGTTAGGAGTAAAATATCCTCTTTTTCCAATACCATCGACGGATGTAGGGATGTAATTTTCTCTCCCTTACGCTGGATCCCAGCAATATTCACTCCGAAACGGCTGCGAATTTCTGTCGCCGCAATTGTTTTCCCCAAAAATGCACTGGCTGGAGTAATACAATAATTATCGATCGCAAATTCCACACGACTGGCGAGACACACCGTATCGGTAATTTCCTCTGACAGGAAGTGAACGGCTGTTTCAATTTGCTCCGCCTCGCCCATCAATAATAAATGATCTTCTGGGAATAGGATAGCATCTGGAGAAGGCGAATAACAAGTATAGCCACTTCGGGAGACGGCGACAATTGTTGTTCCCGTTTTTTCTCGAATTTTTATCCCGGAAATCTTTTGCCCCACGCATACGCTATTTTTCGGCAAACGATAATTTTTAATTTGTGCTAACCATGGGTATTGTTCCTGAGCCTTTTGCAAAACAATATTTCGATATTCATCGTCCTTTTCCTGTAATTCGGCGATAAACGTCTCCCGAAACATACGCTCAAAACGATTGTTTGATTTCAATAACTCACGCCAAAAAAACATCACTTGCAATCCCGATAAAATAACGAAAACCGTCAATGGATACCCCGTCGGGATATAATTAGAGGAAACGGAAACAAAAACAATCCCGAAAAATAGTAAGACGATCGACAAAACTACGTGACGTATGATTTTTATACTACGCGTATTATGATTGCCGGCATGTTCCATGGAAATAAATATTTTTTCCAGAACGAGACTAATAATGGCATCGATATTTTTCACGACGCCTGCAAAGATTGGCATAATGACAAATGTTGCTGCCCCCCAAATGATTGCAAGCGCTAAGGTCTCGTGCCCTAAAATGATATCAAAGGTATTTTGTCGGATGAGGTGAGATATGTAAGAAGCCAAGCCCATTAGTCCCACTAACATTAAGAAATACCACAACAATCCTAAGATAAAGGTTTTAGCTTCGCGTAGCAGTGTCATTTTTTCGACTTTCATTTTAGAAAGCTGCAAAAATTTATGATAAAAATCGCTCATATTGATTGCTGCTTTTGGTGCTAAACGAGTTAAAAAGGAATAGAGCGGCTCGATATATTTGCGTAATAGAGCGCCCAATACTATTTTAAAAACTGAAATCCCTACGGCTAAGGTCATTAAAGAGGAATCTGTTACGCCCAATTGATTACCTAATGCGGCGATAACGAAACTAAATTCTCCGATTTGTGCTTTATAGATTGCCGTATAGAAAGATGTTTTTGATTCTTCGCCTGAAAGGAACAGACCGAACCAACAGACAAAAATTTGTGCTACTGTTACCGCCAAACTAATGATAATAATAGCTCCCCAATGTTCTATGATTTTCGCTGGATCAATCAACATTCCAATGGTAACGAAAAAGATTGCACAAAAGATATTTCTCAAGGATTCGGTTACGGCATCAATTTTATGGGCAATAACGGATTGGGAGAGGACTGATCCGGCCAAGAAGGCGCCCAATTCCGCTGAAAAGTGCATCTTATTTGCAACTTCCCCTAAAAAGAGTGCAAAACCGACTGCCACTAAAACTAGTAATTCTGGGGAGGCCATTTTTTGTAGTAAGGGTGCTATCTTTGCGCCAAAGAATCGACCTAAAACGAATACCATGACAACAAAAACGCCCACTAAAAAGGTTACTTGCCATACTTCTTTCCAGGCAAAAAATCCTGTCATAGAGATACCGGAGAGGACGATGAGTAATAGGATCGCTACAAAATCTTCGAGTACGAGGATACCGATTGCTAATTGGGCGAAGTGGGAATTGAGGGCATTTTGTTCTTTAAGGACGGGGATAGTCATCATAGTGGAGCTAATTGCCATAAGGGCGCCTAGGAATAAACCATTTAACTCAGACCAGCCTAAGAATTTTGCGGACAAGATGCCGAGGAACATCATAACGATTGTTTGGAAGATGACGACTAATAGGGAGGGGCCCAAGGTACGGCGGAGTTTATCGAGGTCAAATTCGAGACCGATATAAAACATCAGGAAGATGACGCCGAGGTCACCGAATTGATGTAATACCTCGTAATTTTTGATAAATTGCGATAGAAATAGATGGGGACCAATGATCAGTCCGCTCAAGATATACCCCAATAATAGTGGGAGGCGCAAGAAATTAAAAATAAAACCAGCGACGCCAGCCGTACCTATTAGGATCGCAAAATCACGAATGAGACTACCTTCTTCCATAAAACAATTACAATAATGCTTTTAGCTAAATCGTAAATAAAAGAAAACACAATACTTAATTTTTTTTCAGGACAAATATTTTTACCAATTTATTACATTACTTTTTCTCCAAGCGATAGTCGCCGTCTTTGGTGTCGATGATACGCCAACCACGCCCAATTAATAAATCGCGTAGGCGATCGGATTCGGCAAAATCTTTATCCTGCTTCGCTCGCCAACGCTCTACCCCTAGCTCAACAATATCACTCGGAATTTCACTGCCCCCTATATTTTTAGGAGAAAGATTTTTAAAAAAATAAAATTCCGATAAAATGCTTTGCGAGGGTGGAAAAAAAACGTAAAATAGCTTACCATGAGTATAAAAGCAACAAATAGTGAGTCTATAAATCCTTCTGAATATTACAACACGCTAAAGGACAAAACGAAAAATAATAATGGCGTTGCTTTGAGTGAAGATAAAAATTTTTTGATAATCAAACAAAAGGTAGGAGGTTTTTTAGGTTTTGGTGGCAAAACGGCTATTACATTAGTTGTACTCGGTCTCAAATCCAAGAAGGATCTAAAAACGAGAGTTGCAAAAGCTGCAACAGGAAAATGGTTTCAATCAAGTAAAACAAAAGCAAAAAATGTACAGAATGAATTGCAAGGCATGCAAAATCCAGGAGG
>JAITNS010000033.1 GCA_031290315.1 Puniceicoccales bacterium | reverse complement strand
TTATTGGGCTACAATCAAAGGCCAGAGGATGAATCCTCTGGCCAAAGGAATCGTTCAAAGAATATTATTCTTTGAACTTAATATTTGCGGCTAGGCTGTGAGCCTGGCCAG
Source organism: Puniceicoccales bacterium (assembly GCA_031290315.1). Classification (GTDB taxonomy): domain Bacteria; phylum Verrucomicrobiota; class Verrucomicrobiia; order Opitutales; family LL51; genus LL51. Next base: position 14,229 of record JAITNS010000033.1, on the reverse strand, counting down.
AAAATTGTGTTTCGCCCTGGACCACGTGCATTGCACGTGATCCAGGGCGGTCCCAAGGTCCAGGAAACAAAGTTTCCTGGCGAGGATTATAAGGGCGAGGAGCCCTTATTAAAATTGTTCTAAGAAGCGCAAATCATTTTGATAAAACAGTCTTACATCATCGATTCCGTGAGTTAGCATAGCGAGGCGTTCGATACCAACCCCTGCAGCAAAACCGGAATATTGATAGGGATCGATATTTACTGCTTCAAACACATTAGGATCGACCATTCCGCAACCTAAAATTTCGATCCATTGGTGGCTTAATTTTCCCAGATTAGGAGAATAGAAATCGACTTCAAAACTCGGTTCAGTAAACGGAAAAAAACTAGGACGTAAGCGTGTCTTTGTTTTGGGCCCAAATAATGCTTTCAAAAAATAATCTAAGACCGACTTTAAATCACAAATAGTTATATTTTTATCGACACATAATATTTCGCATTGATGGAAATTAGCGCTATGGGTAGCATCGGTCGTATCGCGACGAAATACACGCCCTGGTACAACAACACGGATAGGAGGTGTTTCTGAGAGCATTGTGCGAATTTGTACAGTTGAGGTATGGGCACGTAAAAGGTAACGTTCTTTGGCATGTTTCGTCGTTGTTTGCATATCAATATCGTCGGACAGGAAAAAGGTATCCATAACTTCCCGTGCGGGATGGGAATCAGGAGTATTGAGGGCGTCAAAACAAAACCATTCCGTCTCGATCTCCGTCCCATCCGCAGTAACAAAACCAATTTGATTGAAAATTTCTTCCAAGCGATGGCATATCACCGTTAATGGATGTTCCATACCCGTTACCCTTTCCCGTGAATTGAGCGAAATATCAATGGGATTACCCATTTTTTTTCGCAATGTCGCAGTCTCTAAGACTAATAATTTTTTCTGAAAAAGATCTTCGATACGGGTTTTAAAGTGATTGATTTTTTTTCCGAACTCTGGGCGTTCTTCAGGACTTAAATGACTCATCTGTTTTATAGCATTACGTAAAACGCCGTTTGTTCCTAAATAAGAAGCTTTGAGGTCTTTGAAAGCGGCTATTGAAGCAATTTGTTCTAATTTTTTCATTACTTCACTAATTAAATCGTCATTTAATAACTGCATGCTTGAATATCTATAAATATTTCTTCTAAAATTCAAGCATGATTAAAAATATCAAATTTTTATCGTTGGAAGCAACCTCGTATTGACAATTGCAGCCAGACAAATATTTTACAGGCATCCTATGATTAAATGGCTTATCACCATCATTTTTCAAATTGTTTCGCTTGACATTTATTTGCATGCGACTGTCACTCCTACTCCCAATGTACCAAAAAATGATGACATCCCCCAAGCCTTATTACCAGCGCTCACTCCCATCGAAACAGGTAATTATTGGAATTTAGCGCTACTTACGATATTGATTATTATTCTTTTTATCGCTATTTTAGCCTTATGGTTTCGTTATTATCGGCGTCGCAATCCACAAAAGCCACTCACTTCCTTTCAGCAACTACTGCGTGATTTACACCGCGCTCGATTACATGCGGATGCAAACGATACAAAAGAATTTTGTTCTGCGCTCTGTTTCGCCTTGAAAGCATATATGCAGCGGGAATACCAGTTACCTATTACATGTCGAACTACGGAAGAATTTTTAAAATTAGTCGGTAATTCAGCGAAATTTTCTTGGGAGATTGCAAGCGATCTAAATGATATATTGCAATATTCAGACCAAGCGAAATTTGCCGGAAAAATGTTTCAACAAAATCTTCATAAAGATTTATTTCTTAAAGCATGTCGCTTTGTCCGCGAAGTAAAGCGTATTCGCCGACCGGCAAAACCTACAATGAACCCTACTTCTAAATGATGAATATGTTCGAATTTCATAATAAAGAATTTTTGTGGTTATTATTGCTTTTACCTCCTATTGCCTACATTTGTAAGCGTCATCAGAAGCAGGCAAGGCTTTCATTTCCCCATACGGAAATCCTAAAATCTGCCGTTGGTTCCTATCGATCAAAAGCGCAACAGATCCTCAATTTCTTACGTCTTTCGGCCCTTACGTTATTAATTTTCGCCCTAGCACGTCCCCAACGGGTCCATCACTTTGCGGAATCCCATTCGAGTGGCGTCGATATTATGTTAGCGGTCGACATTTCTTCCTCCATGATGGGACTCGATTTCCACGAAGAAAAGGAAAGAAAAATTACAACGCGCCTAGATATCGCTAAACAAGTTACCCACGAATTTATTCAAAATCGTCCGAACGATCGCATCGGAATGTGCGCTTTCGCCCAAGACGCTTACCTCGTTAGCCCCGTTACTATGAATCATGAATGGTTAAAAGATAATCTCGAACGCTTACATGTTGGTTTAATAGAAGATAAAACGGCAATTGGTAATGCGATCGCCATGTGTGCTAATCGCCTCAAAAATTCAGAATCAAAAACAAAATTAATCGTTTTGATCACCGATGGTAGTAATACGGCGGGTAATATTGCCCCCCTCATTGCTACGGAAACTGCTGCCGCCCTAGGTATCAAAATTTATACGGTCGGTATCGGTAAAAAAGGGATCATTCATTTTGCATATCCCGATAAAAATGGTAATGCTATTATGGATCCTTTGGGGCGGCCTTTGACACTTCAGGGGCAAGCCGATATCGATGAAGAATTACTCGAAACAATCGCAAATAAAACAGAAGGACAGTTTTTCCGTGCGGAAAATAAGAAACAGCTGAGCGATATTTATACAACGATTGATAAATTGGAAAAAACTGATATTAAAATTAAACAATTTGCGATTGCAGAGGATTTTTTTATTTGGCTAATTGGATGCGCATTGTTATTGCTTCTATTGGAATGTCTTTTACGTAACTCAAAATTTCAAAAAATACCATGAAAATCGGAAATACATTGCTCCTATTTTTACTCCCCCTATGGATCGCTTTCGTACTCATTATGAATCTATGGGGAAAAAGGCGGCGCACACTTCGCCTCAATGCCTTCATTGCCCAACGCCTTGTACCCCTATTACTGTCGACCTATAGCCAAAAAAAACAAATATTTAAAAATTTTCTATTTTTATGTGCCATCACACTGATTGGATTCGCATTGACCGCACCAAAATGGGGGTATAGGGAAGAAGAACGTTATGTGAAAGGTATCGATTTATTAATTGCCGTAGATGTCTCAAAAAGTATGCTTGCGGAAGACATCAAGCCCAATCGATTGGAACGGACAAAGCTCGCTATTTTAGAGCTTATCAAAAATTTCGGAGGACATCGAGTGGGACTCGTTGCGTTTGCAGGGAATGCATTTTTACAATGCCCTCTCACTCTCGACCATAATGCATTTGTCCAAAGCCTCAACGCTATGGATACGGACACGATCCCTATTCCCGGTACCGCCATTAATGCTGCCATCGAATTGGCTGAAAAAATCTATGACCAAACACAAAATCAAAAATTATTGTTCTTATTTTCCGATGGCGAAGAATTAGCGGATAGTGCTATTACGGGTGCCCAGGGAGCAAAGGAAAATAATATTTGCATTTACACAATTGGTATAGGATCCGTTGAAGGGAGTACGATTCCGGTTACGGCCAATAAGAATGGGAAGGTCGAGCTTCTCCGGGATCGCAATGACCAAATTATCAAAACAGCTCTCGATGAAAAAACTTTACAAGAGATTGCGCAAATAACGGAGGGAGATTATTATCATTTATCGTCGGCTGCGCTAGCCAAATTACAAAAAAATATACTCTCCCGATTCCCATTACTTAAGGATCTATCGAAAGAAAATAAATACATTGAAAAGGTATATCAGGAACGCTACCAATTATTTTTGTTGCTCGGCTTATTGCTTTTGTTCCTTGAAGTACTTATGAGTACCTATAAAACTCCTAGGAAATATACGACATCAATTTATTATCGACTTTCCTTATGGATGTTTGCTTTCTTCTTATCATTAAATCATCTTTCTGCCAAAGAGAGCCAGGGGGAAATTTTTTATAAAAATGGAGAATTTGAAAAAGCGCTGGAATTTTATGATCAACAATTGAAGAAAAAAGAAAACGATGCGGAGTTACTTTTCAACAAAGGGACAACCTACCTCGCTTTAAAACAGTATAAAGAAGCGGTTGATTGTTTGAACAAATCCGCATCAAGTGCGCCCATCGAATTGCAAAAGAAATCTTTTTATAATTTAGGTAATACATTATTTGAGCAAGGGAAAAGTTGTAGCGAAGCAAAAGAGACATTAGAGAAGTGGAAAGAGAGTGTACGTCATTTTCAATCGGCCATCGATTTGGATGAAAAATTTGAAGAAGCGAAAAAAAATACGCAATACGTGGAAGAGGAGATTAAGAAATTAGAAGATCAGCAAAAGAAAAATGATCAGCAGAAGTCCGACGATCAAAGCAAGCAAGATGAGCAAAAGAAAGAAAACGATCAGCAGAAGGAAAATGACCAACAGAAGTCGGAAGATCAAAAGAAAAAAGAGGATCAAGAAAAATCCGATAAGCAGCAGTCAGATAATCAAAAGAAAGAAAACGATCAAAAGCAATCTGATGACCAGCAGAAAGAAAACGATCAGCAAAAGAAAAATGATCAACAGCAATCGGAAGATCAAAAGAAAAAAGAGGATCAAGAAAAATCCGATAAACAGCAGTCAGAAGATCAAATGAAAAAAGAAGAGCAAGAAAAGTCAGAAGACAAAAAGGAAGAAAAGGATCAGCAGGAGAAAAATCAACAAGAAGAAGAGCAGAAGAAGCAGTCTGAGGATCAAAAGAAGCAGGAGAAAGAAAAAAAAGCGGAAGATCAACGAGATACTTCTTCTGAAAAAGTCAACTCAAATCAAGACCAAACAACCCAAGAAGATCAACAAGACTCAAAAATGACTAAAAATGATGCCCTCCAATTATTAAATTCCTTAGAAAATGACGAAAAAAAATTGCCTTTAAAATTACTTTATGGTAATATTAAGAACCATGATCCAGAAAAGTTTTGGTAAAATGAATATACGATTTTTTATAGTGTGGGTGATTATTTTTCAAATTTTTGCATTAAGTGCCGAGTCGGCTAGTATCAGCATTAATGCGCGATTTGAGCCTACTGAGGTCGATGTCAATAGCGAAGTACGTTACATTGTTGATATTACAAACGCTGTCCCTGATAAGTTGAAAATCCCCCAGGTTGCGGGGTTACGTAAGCGTAGCGAAAATGTGTATCAATCTTCGAGCCTCATCAATGGTGTCGCTTCGCAAAAGACTTCTTTTATTTTCACATTTATCTCAGAAAAAACAGGTACCATCGAAATACCCGAGTATACCATCGAAATCGATGGTGAGCCTTATCCGATAATGCCTGCTAAAGTCAAGATCATTAATGATCCATACGCGGCGGCATCTCAGCAGCGTGATCAAGGGATTGCTCTCGACATTTCGATTCTTAAGGAGCGAGTTTATGTGGGACAAAATATACCGGTTACGCTTTCCATTACGTTAGACGAATCGATTCAATTAGTGCAACCCATTAAAGCGCAGATTGTAAACGATGCTTTCTTTCAAGCGCCTCTTTCCAAACAGCCTAAATTGAGGACGGGTAGAGGTTATGAAATTTATTCTTGGGATACATTTATCACTCCTTTAAAAGCTGGCAAACATGAAATTTCCTTCACGGTTACTTGTCCTATTCAAGTGGTTCGCAGTATGGGTTTCTTTTCCTTTGCGGAGCAAGAATTGATTAATGTACCTTCCCGGCCCATTCCCCTTGAAGTCCATTCTTTAGCGGAAGCTCCGGCCGATTTTCGCGGAGGTATTGGGCAATTTACACTTAAAAATTCTCGCCTATCATCGGATCGCGCATTATTAGGGGAGCCGATAACGCTTTCCGTTGATATCGAAGGTCAAGGTAATTTTTCTCGCCTGCAACCTCCTGAAATTGCATCCAACGAATTATGGAAAGTATTTTCTCCGAAATCGACATTTGTTGGGCAAGATGATTATGATTTTAAGGGGGTAAAGACGGTGGAGTATGTGATTGTTCCTCAAAAGACAGGAGAAATCCCTGTTCCTGATATAACGTTAACTTACTTCGATCCCGAGACAGAGCGCTTTGAGACTACTAGGATTGATAATTCGCAAAAAATAATTCTTGTATCCCGTTCTGCGGAGACGTTTTTTGATCATGATACAGGAAGTGGTGTAGACAATAAAACAAAGGATCATAAGGAAAAAAATTCCGTGTCTGTGATTCACATTTTTTCGAATGATACGCGTCCTTTTCAGACATTAGCTCCGTTTTATTGTCATTCTTGGTTTTGGATTTTACAAGGATTTTTAATGGGCCTTGCCCTACTCCTTCTTTTCAAGACGAGGATTCAAACTACTACTAAAAAAGCACCTAAGTGGGATATGAAAAAGATTAGCAAAGTACTTACCAAAAACGCTCGCATGGAGAATATAGAACAATTTTACAAAATTGCTAAGGAAAGTATTTCTCAAAAACTTATCATTTATAATATTCATACGGCGCAACGTTCGGAACAAATTAAGCAATTACAGGAGCGAGGGTTAAAGCATTTAAAATGGCTCGAGTTATTTTTAAACGAGGCGGATGCGATTTCCTTTGGGCAGGGTAAAATCGATCAAAAACACCTCGACTTACAGTTGGAAAAATTACTAATGTTTTTGCAGCAATGATCATTAATATATAATTTAAAAATTATGAAGCATTTACTAATATATTTCTGTTTTTTAGGGAGTATTTCCTTTGCAAACCTTCAAGGTAACAACGCTTTCTACGAAGCCAATGAGGCATATAGTGAGCAGAATTACACAAAAGCGATTGAATTATTGGAGGCAATACCGACTCATTCTTTTGGGAAATACTTTAATCTTGGGTGTGCTTATTTAAGTAATCAGGCGACAACGAAAGCATGGATTGCTTTTGAAAAAGCGCGACAAATTGAGCCCCATAACAAAGCATTAGCGCCCGCATTTCAAAAATTAGCTCTAACGCAACAGCAAACAAAATTTATCCCCATTTTCCAAACAAAATTTTATATTAACATCATTGTCCTATTAACATTCTTTATTTTTTGGTTGGGAATATTTTTATGGATTCGCAGGCGTATGAAGGGGAATAAGCATCGTTTACTTATTTATGGATATTGGTTATGTGCTATTATTTTAATAGGGCTAATTGGGTGGCAGAATCATGCCATTAGCAATAAATGTGTTGCGATCAAAGAGAATGCGGAAATCCACGTAGCACCTAGTTTACAAGCTAATGTTTCAGAAAAAATTCCTGATGGAACACCCCTGATCGCTCGTGAAAGGCACAATAACTTTATCTATGTTTCTTTGGGGAAAGGTAAAAATGGTTGGATTTGCAAGGACGATATACAATTTATGGTAAAATAATTTTGTGTTACGTGTTTTTCATAGGGGCATATTAGAAGAAGGCATTGAAATTCATTTGAGTGATGATGAAGCGCATCATTTATTTCGTGTCTTACGGGCAAACGCAGGTGAAAAAATTATGGTTTTAAATGGTCAAGGGTGCCGTGCCTATGCATATGTTTCCGACCTTGCGGCACAAACAATTACAATTGAGCGACTAGAATTTACGCCCCCTTCAAAAATTACCCTATGCCCTGCCCTTCTGAAAAACAAGGCTATGGATTTTTTAATTCGCGAAGCGACGGCGATTGGCGTCGCAAAAATAATCCCTTTATACACTCAACATTCGGAAGTTAAAATTCATAATATTTATGAAAAACAGAATCATTGGAATCATATCGCCCAGGAAGCCTGTAAACAATCGGGCAATCCTTATTTACCGCCCATTGAAATGCCCAAAAAATTAGAAGATGTATCCTTTCCTCCCAATACATTTGTTGCCGCGCTGCGAGGTAATACGCAAAACATTTTCAGCTATCAACGGGAAATAAAAAATCATCCCATTAGTATTTTGATTGGACCGGAAGGCGATTTTTCGGAACAAGAATACCAATATTTTTCAGAAAATTCATTTTATTTTATTCATTTAGGAAAGAATATTTTGCGTGCTGAAAGTGCGGCTTTATATTTTTTGAGCGTTGTCGACCATTTGAAGGAATGACTGTTCACATAAACAATCTTGCCCATTTTTTTAAAATCTCTATGACTAATAATTTATGGAGATTCCATTGAATTTATGTATTGGAGAACTCATTAGCCGACCCAATCGCTTTATTTTTGAAGGAATTGCAGATGAAATAAGGCAGCGATGGCACTGTCCTGCTACGGGTAAGATCGGACTCATTGACGATTTTCATGGAATTCCTTGTCTTTTTACGCCAGCAGTTCCAGACGGGAAACGTACGACTCAAGGGACCGTCGAAGCAATTTCCCTTAATCAGGGTATAGATTGGATTGGTATTAATCAGAATCATATCAATGGATGGCTCGAAATATTTTTGCAGAACAATGTGCTCCCTAATATGATTAATACGGAAGGTTGCTGTGTACGTCACGAGATTAAAATTGACGATTCACGTATCGATCTTGTCATTGAAAATGGCGAACGATGTACATTCTTAGAACTGAAAACCCCCATTCATGATTTACTTTTATCGCCCGGGGATCACTTTTCGCGACCACCTTCCAGTACGTTTTTTGATCGTGGTCTACGTCACTTTCAAACGCTTTCCCGGCTTGCACAGATGGGGCATCGGGCTATTGTTGCGACCTGTTTCATGTATGACGCGATCCCATTCCCTCAGACGACACGAAATAAATGGAACGCAAGAATCATCGATATTATTGGTGAAGCCGTTGCCAATGGGGTTGAAAATTGGCAACTTATTTTTAAAATTTCCCCAAACTCTTTGAAAGTAGTTTCGTACTCACAAATAAACACTATGCAAAAGGAATTCGCAACTTCCACATAACTTGTGTCTGCTTACAATCGCAGCTCTTTATAAAACGCATATCATTGAGAGAATAACTAAATTACCTATAAAAATCTAATTACCTATAAAAATCTATCGACAAATTATCCTAATTTATTTTTACATTTTGCATGAATAGCGAGTCTCATTCAAACAATAACGGCAAGCAGCTAGGATTTTTAGCGGTTGTTTCGATTGTAATCAGCAGTCAAGTAGGCTCGGGAGTATTTATGTTTCCGTCGACTTTAGCTCCTTTTGGTACGATCGGGCTACTGGGATGGGTTCTTGCGGTTTCCGGAGCGATATCTCTTGCATTAATTTTTTCAGAACTTTCTTCAAAATTTATTAAAAACGGTGGCCCACATGTTTATGTCATGGAAGCTTTTGGGGAGAAGGCTGGATTTTTTACCGCATGGACCTATTGGATCATATCGTGGACCAGCAATTCCGTTTTACTCGTTACTGCTACCAATTATTTATCAGCAATTGTCGATAATCTGGGACCTTTTCAAACACTTTTTATTCAAGTGGGAGCTATTGCGCTTATCACGTCTATCAACCTAATGGGCGTACATATTTCTGGGATCGTTGAAGTTTGTTTAACTTTTTTAAAAGTGACACCACTGTTTATTCTTCCTTTTTTATTTTTAGGTTCATTTAATAGCGAATACTTTAGAATATCGGATATTTCATCTACAGACGCTACCGAAACGCTGTCAACTATTATAAAAGCAGCTCTTTTTGCATTTTGGGGATTTATAGGGGTTGAATGCGCGACGACGCCAGCCGGACGTGTTAAAAATCCAGAAAAAACCCTACCTCGAGCGATCATTATGGGAACGGCATGCGTTGCATTGATTTATCTTTTAAATGTAATTTCTGTTTTTGGTGTTGTTGGATTTGAGGGGTTGATCGACGCGAAAGCCCCCTACGCAATTGCACTAAGTAAAGTTTTCCCTAACTATTTATCGGGGCATATTTTTATATCGCTTTTGGCCATGCTTATTTGTATAGGGACGCTCAATGCGTGGACTTTAAGTGCGGGACAAATTGCTCAAGGGGCATGCGAAGATGGATTATTTCCGAAAATTTGGGGAAAGCCGAATAAAAATGGTGCTCCCACTGTAGCCATTCTAATTGCAGCATTTGGGATTATTCCATTTCTCATTACGGCGCAAATCTTTGGGACAGAGGGCCTCAATCGACTCGTCGATTTTATGGTAAACATTTTTCTCGTAGTTTACTTCGTTTGCGCTATTGCTTATTTAAAGATGATTAAAAAATTTCAAGGAACTTTATCTAAAAGACTAAAATTATATGCTCTTGGTTTATTTGCAGCCAGTTTCTGTATATTTGTGATTGCGCAGGATGCGTTTAATATTGCAATAACATTACTTATATTTATTTTATTGGGAATACCAGTTTACATGATAAGAAAAAATTCGTCCAACTAATATTGCCTATGTATGCTTCAAAAAGAGGAAATAAAAAGCTTTGCCAAATGGTATCGATTATTTGTTTAAATAGTTTTTATGGAGCTTAAAGATTCATCGATTCGGCAACGTTTTATTCAGGAGCACAGGCATAATTTTTCGGTTATCGCGCCTGCGGGAGTTGGGAAGACAACAGCCATTACCCGACGTATTGCTGCGATTGTCGCCCGACACTCGATTCCTTTAGAAAAATTAGTCGTTGTGACTTATACAAAAAAAGCTGCCGAAGAATTACGTCAGCGAACATGGTTAGAAGTTCAGAAAATAGGTGGCAATGCAAGTCTTTGTAATAAAATTTTTTTTGGAACAATTCATGCTTTCGCGGACAAATTACTGCGACAGCATGGACATTTTATCGGTATTGCTCCAGATTTCGAAATTGAGCAAAATGAAAAATATTTATGGGATACATTTCTACAATCTTTTGAAACGACCCCATTCAAATTGGGTTCAATTGGAATATTACTGACAAGGGAACAATTATATGTTTTGGTTGAAAAATTTTATGCATCTGAAATGGATGCCCAAATTACCCCCCGGCTCCCTGTTTTAGATCTTTGTTCACTATTAAAGTATAAAGCAAAAAATAATACTAATATTCTTAAATTTCAAAACGATCTCAGATTTTGGGTAGAAAATCCCGAATTATCTTTCCCGCAAATCCCAACAAAGGCTAAAGAATTTGTACTGCTTTATGAAAATGCGATAGCTTCCTTGGAAGATTGGTGTTCCGCCGCTTGCATACCGTATTTTAAACGTATAGCAGAAGCGTATGAAAAATTTCGGATTCAGCAGAAGCGCCTTACTTTTTCAGATTTGATAAAATTATCCGTTGATTTATTAGATGGGCAAATATCAGGTCCTTTATTGCGGCAATACTATGTTATTCTCGACGAAGCTCAAGATACGGATACGCGACAATTTCGATTACTTTTGGGAGTGGCGCAACACGTTGAAGCAAAGGATTCTGATTTTTTTAAAAGTCCTCCTGCTATTGGCAGATACTGTATGGTCGGCGATCCTCAACAATCGATTTATTCGGATCGAGCAAATGTTGCATTCTATCAAAAAATTCATCAAACATTAACACATGTCGGTGCTATGGAGGAATTAATTTTCCCCGTTACCCTACGGTTTGGGCCACACATTGTACAAAATATCAACCATACTTTTAGCAGTATTTTAGATGGAAGGGATCATCAGGTATCGTTTGCAAAAATTTCATCTGGTTTGGATTTACCGGCCTATCAAAGTAATATTGCAAGTTGGTCTTGCGCTACTGTTACCGAAGAAGTCGACGAATTGACGTTTTTAGCTCATTTTTTCGGTGATAGAAATCCGACTCACTTTGGTGTTAATCGATGGAGTGAGATAGCGATACTTTGTCCGCGGAAGGCATGGCTCTTTGAGATTCAAGACTGTTTTTCAAAGCAGTCATTGGTACCTAAAACGCAAATGCATTCCGCGACGAAAACTTACGGCGAATATCGTGAGTTTTCTTGGATTCGAGCTTTAGTAATACTCATGATCAATCCAGAAAATCAATTTGAATTCACAGGAGTTTTACGTGAAATGTTTGGCATTGCCGATACACTTATTGCAAAATATTTCCATGGTCAGGAGGTTCCTGAGATTTTTATTTTAAAAGAAAAATTTCAGCAATGGCATAAAAAATGCCAATCTTTGTCGCCAATTCAGGTAATTGACTTTTTGGTAAAAACACTCGACATTAGGATGCGATTACAAGTTTTGCAAAATAATTTTAATGATAAAATTGAAAAGACGCTACATTTTGGCGCAGTTCAATGCAAATCATTACTTCAATTTGCTGAATATTTAAAGCATCAATCTTCGGAAGTATTTCAATCGGATAGCATTGATAAAGATGCGCTTCAGTTATATACTTTCCATAAATCGAAGGGTTTAGAATGGCCTGTCATCATACTGCCATTTATTAATCGCAAACAAACTCCTGCTCCACATATTTTACCGGAGATCATCGATGGGAAAATCACAATTAGCGATCGCCAATACCAGCAATGGAGTGATTCTAATGCATCGACGAATAATGGGGAGCGTCTCCTATACGTTGCATTGACGAGGCAAAAACAACAAACAATTTTCATCGACGATGGTACGGAACCTAAAATATATTCCATAGCAGAAACATTGCAATCTACTATCCACAATAAGGATTTGATTATAAATTTACCACTTTTTCAATTTTTTAAAACACAAACAATTTTCGATCAACACTCTTCTTCTTTTCCGGTTAATTCTCCTATAATCATAAACTATAAATTATCTCCCAAACAAACATATTTTCCCCTATTAACCCCCAGTCAAACTTCTAAAATATTAGGTGAAAAAGTACGTTATGGAGTTCCTTTAGTTTATGGCAATTGGTGGCATGAGACAATGAAAGGTTGTTCTTTTAGGGATGAGGGAAGAACAGCTTTTTTACTTTCGGCAATCAAAAATGCTCCTGATATAAATCAAGCAGAACATGACATCGAAAAATTTATTCAAAATTCTATTTTTTGGCAATGGATCCAAGAATGCGAACAAATATTTTATGAATATCCATTCTTTATCCGAAATTGCGACTATATTTTGGAAGGTCGCATCGATTTGCTATTGAAAACACAGAATCGACTCAGGATTATTGATTGGAAGACGGAGCATATCGAGGATTTAAAATATTTTATTGAAAAGCATGCCCATCAAATGCAAAATTATAAAGTAGCATTACAACAATTATTTCCAGACTTTCATATTGATGCAAATATTTACTCCACGGAACTTGGAAAGTTAATTTCTACCACATAGTGAAGCGAATTAATACAATTTCCAAATTCCCTTAATAAGTAATAATGGAAATTTTTATTTATATCGTGCTTCAGCAATTCTTCTCCTAAAAGTTTCAAGATCTTTTATTTCTGACTCTTTTTTATTAGGAACAATTTTTGCTTTATCAAAATCGATGATATATGTTCTGCCTGTATCAGTATCATCTTGGGCATCCTGAGCAAATAGAATATTCTTAAAATACAAATCATTATGTCGTATGCCACATAAGTGAAGGCTTTTTTCGGAAGTTTCTAAATTTTTTAATATTTCTTCCCACTCATTTAAAAGTATCTCTTCATAAATATATCTACCTTCTTCATTAAAACATTCTAAAGTTACGAGATCCAAAGGAACAGCATCGGGAATTTCTCGACTAGCAATATATTTTTGACCATCAATTTTAATGAGAACAGGTGCGACAATATATTGAAAACCAAACAACTCCTCAGAAGACAAAATTTCTTCTAAATTAGGATCTGCTTCTAAATGACGTAAAACTATTTCAATAACTGTTTTACGAATTTGCCTTCCAGCTAAATCTTCACGTTCTGAAGACATTTTTTCTATTTTCTTCGCTTTCCCCGGAAACAATTTTTTTGGTTTTTTTGGCAAAGATTCAAATTCTGGATTAGTTGACATGGTTATTACTTTCCTTGTAGCGAATGGTTTTAAAACATAAAAATTTTCTCTCCATTGCATTTTTTTCATACCAGTGGCAGTACAATTGGTATCTTCAGGAGGGAAAAAATCTTCCAATAATATGCTTTGATCTTCTTCCCCTTCTGGTACTCCTTCTGCTATTGGTACTGGTATCTCAGGTATTGGATCAATGCTTAAATGAGAAAATTTTTGCACAAATTCGTCCTCAACATCGCTTTCTGGGGACAGCAATAAATCAGGAACAATTTCTCTTTCTTCTTCTG
>JAITNS010000031.1 GCA_031290315.1 Puniceicoccales bacterium | reverse complement strand
AAATTACTGCCAAAACACTATTTTTTTCAAAAAATTCCGTTTTTTCAAAAAAAGCACTTGACAACACTCGGAGGCACTGTTATTTCTTATCCCATAATTTTTAAATTTAAGGAGTATTAGGATGGCCAATAAAAAAGCATCATTAAAAAGTGTAAAACAAATTACGAAACGTAATATACGTAATCAGATGGTATTAAGTCGTCTTCATAGCGGCTTCAAAAAAGTTAGCGCCCTTGCTAAGCAAAACAGTGAAGGTATTCGTGAAGCTGCCATTGATTATATCGCTATTTTGGACAAAGCCGCTAAAATTGGCGTTATCCATCATAATAAAGCATCACGCCACAAAAGCATGATGACAAAGTATATATTTTAAATATATACTTTCAAAAAATTTCCCATCCATATCCCATCCAGCCCTCGGTTTTTAACCGAGGGCCTTTGGTAGAATTTAATAAAAAATTTTCATACTTTCTTGGTTTTTTTCTTGTGCCATAGCATTTTCTCTCTAACTTTATAATTCATACTCAAGGAGTTTATAATGGAAAAGTTAAAAAATTATTTGGTATGGTTTATATTATTTGGCGGAAATTTGTCGTCATTAAGAGCAACTACGTCTACAACGGCAAGTGTCTCAACACCTACGGACGTTGTAGTAACTAAAACAGCCGTTCTTGAAACTGCAAAAGATGCAGCTACTTTCACAAAAGAACAACAAGATCTCTACCTTCGAGCATTGGGATATGCAATGGGCCAAAATGCAGATGCTGAAGGACTTGGGCTCAATGATGCGGAAATTAGTCAAGTAAAAGCAGGACTTGAAGCAGCAGCAAAAGGAAAACCACCTCCTCTCACAAAGCAAGAAGATTATGAAAGTATGGAGGCTTTTCTTACAGAAAAAACGAATACTAGCACCCGTAATACTCAACAAATAGGAGCTGCCTACTTGAAAGCCAAGGAAAGTGAGCCCGGTATTTGTAAAACGCCATCCGGTTTACTTTATAAAATTATTAAAACAGGAGATGGGGTCCGAGCCGATGATGACTCTACCGTTGAAATCGATTACGAAGGTAAACTAATCGATGGGGTTATCTTTGATAGTACCTACGAGCGTGGCGAAAAAGCTAAGCTCCTTCTTGGCGCCCTTGTCCCGGGCCTAAATGAAGTTTGTAAATTAATAGGACAAAATGGCGAAGTTATTGCATATGTCCCCCACTATCTAGCCTATGGCGACGATTCTGTCGGCCCTATCCGTAGAGGTTCTACCTTAGAATTTAATATAAAAATATATACAATTACAAAAGCTACCGTCGAACCTACTGATACTAAAAAATAGCCGACGCGGTCTAAAATAATTTCTATTTATTTCTACTTAAACAAGCCCATCTATTATGAGATGGGCTTATTTGTTGTGAAATGGATTTTTTAAATGGGTTCTTGTTCTTACTCATGGAAAATGGATTTCTACTTTTATAATTTAGATTTTTCAAAATTTCTTCCCAGTGCTCAATAATACAAACCCGTCTTGTGAGATGGGCCCATCCGTTGAGGGATGGGCTTTTCGGATGGTTTTTTGTTCTTATTCATGGAAAATGGACCTCTACTTTTATAGTCCAGATTTCCGAAATTTCTTCCCAGCTTATTTAGTACGCATCTTTAATAGCCTTCGATTAATCCCTTCCACTTCATCCACTTCATCATATAATTCATTTGGACCATCAATCCCATCACACCGTATTTCAGGTTCCAATATAATCGCGCTCTCTCCTCCACTTAATTTCCTACCATTCTGTAACGCATGATCTAAATTGCGCGACGGTAAATAGGGATCGAATGATTTTTCACCTTCAGCATTAGCGCTCGTACCATAATGTAGATAACTAAAAAGAGAAATATTACCTGCAGGCGTAATGCCATACTCCTGGGGCTCAATACACTCTTCCACTAACTCGCGGAATTTGGGATCAAAGAAGTATGATCGACCTACCTTTAAGGGATTCGCACAACAGGTACAACAAAATATACGCTTTAATACCTCCCCACATCCACCCGAATTATGGGTATCGCGGGTAGCATCAAGTAGATCCAATGCGGTATCGATAAGGGATATCACATTCCAACGCCCCGTCTCCGAAAAACTAACCGTCTCACCAGATATATTATCTTCCACTCGATGAAGAATCGCACAACGCTCCTCATCTAAATGAATCTCATTAGGCGCGAGATCCCCACGACATATGGCGCGAATTTTATCCCAATCGAGAACGTCATTTAGTAGCGTATGGTCGGTGGTGAAATACTCATCTGATTCTATGCCATGACTCACACGATACTCCCCTAACGCTTGATTTAATAAATTCAGAAAAGATTCTTCTGTGATATTAGAAGCATTAAAGTATTCTCTCGCTAAAATGCGTCGAATTTCTTTCCAACAAATCATTAAATTCGGATTATCATCGTACACCCAACAATCATCATTTGCTATATCGAAGCGATCGAAATCGAGATGGCGTTTGAAAAATCCCATCAAAAGTAAGCGATTATTACAAGCAATCTCCGAACAAATCCCACGGTATAATATATCAAAAGCAGCATCGCATGCTAAATGCCCTAATGTTAAATACCCATCTAAACAAGCCATTGTCACAATATCGCGGAACGCAAAGTGGTTTATCATATTATCATAGCCAACAAATTCTGTATAATTCGTTACAGTATATTTATCTGCCGCAACCCGTGGCGCCGATAAAAAATAGCCAAAAAAGCGTGGCGTACTGATATTATCAATAAAGTTCGGTAAAGCTCGGAACTCATTCCCAAAAATTTGAATTAGATAGGGTAATGTAACTTGAGCTAACCCACCGCCTTGGCTGTGCCCTGTTACAACAAATCGTATTTTATGCAATTCATCTTTCGGTACTTGCGAAATAATACATGCGATACTTGAAGTGAGCGAACATATAAAATCGAGGTCCTCTGAATGTAAAGGATTTTCGATCTCTCCCCTACTAACCATTTGAGCAATTTCGTCGTGAATGAAATTAAAAGAACGTACCTTCGTCGTATACCCCGCATGCATACTGCCTTCAAACCCAAATTCCTCAACCCTCACATTTTCAGGAACTGCATCGTAATTGGTTGCCCAACTGGCACCAAGCATCCCCGATCCCGGTTGAAAATCTTCGCCTTGGGAGCCCCGTAATACGACAGCAATGACGTAGTAAGGGCAAGTTTCATTTGGTTTCATAAGCCCTACAAACCCAGGGAAATCGATCTCCGCAGAAAAACCACCCCACGTTATACATTCCAAAAATCCATTCAATATTTTTTGAAGCCATGAATGATTTTCGATCCTTCCATGAACACCCGTAAAATTACGATCGATCACCCACTCATGACCTGTTTCTGGGATAACAAAGCTTGCGCCCTGAGATAACATGCGACCTTCATGCCGAAATTGACCATCTGTATCGCGTTTCGTATTTACGTAACTTCGCTTGATGAGGCGAATGAGATCCGGTTGAATGCTCTGGAACCAAGGCTGGACAGATGCATTACCTTCCTGATCCGTTGATATCAATGATTCAGATGCTAAGGACGCATCACTTACTGAACCATCTATTCTCTCTTCTGAGAGAAGATCGCTTGTAGAAGCGGTAGCTTCTATACCTTGGCACATACATGCCACCCATATTATACTAAGTAACTTTTTCATTATACTACTCCAAGGGAAATAGTATAGATATGTTTAATTTTTACAATAGATTTTTAATTTATTTCAAAAATATTTTAATATAAGAAAAAGGCCGGCGATTATAGCAATTGGCATTAGCAAATCACCGGCCCCAAGATATGAAAAACATCAACACTATAATTGTATATCTAACACTATTATATGTAAGACATCTACAGAACACACTACTGTACGAAACAAGCAGTGATTTAATGTATGATGAAGACTTTTAAGAATGCAAGAAAAAAAACTATAATTTTGAAGAAATAAAAGAGCGATGAACTTCGAGGGTAGTATGGGTATCTACTTTCACTTCGAAGCGATCGGGTTTCAGACCACAGATTTCGCCAAAAATCCCCGATACGGTCAAAATTTTATCGCCTACTTGCAAAGTATTAAGCATCTCCTCGTGTTTTTTTTGTTTTTTCTTTTGGGGAGCGATTAAAATGAACCACATACCCAAAAAGAGGAATAACATGATTAACATTTCCGTACCCATAGATCGTCCTACCGTCTGCCCTACTTCTCCTAAGATTGTCATATATTTTTATTAAATATCTCCCATAAAAACTGCAAGAATTCTTTCGACTAAAATTTTTCTTATTTTGTTTACCAACACAGCCTATTTTGCTATGAAAAAGAAGTGAATGCAATTCCTATCTCCACACACCTTTAAATATCATGATGCACAACTGCTCGGTTCCTAAGAATACCTTTCTCTTACTCGCTTCCCCATGTAACGCATTTTTAAACCCCCGCCAAGTCTTTCTTTGATGCAATTGGTATTGGTTGAGGTATGTTTATTCCTAAACTTTCCCTTTGAATTTACTATAAGCAATTTTCATTTTTTCTGCCAGTAAATTTTTTAAAAAAAGTAATTTTCCAATTCCTGGCAAAGGGCATGGTATACGGGGAGGTGCAGCTCTTGGATTTTAAAAGTTTCGCGTTCAGGTACGCAGATACATGCGGTACAACAAGGGCGCATAGCTCCGCCGGTAGCACCCGTAAGACCTACGATTTTCATATCTTTTGCATGGGCAACCCCTATCGCATGGAGAATATTCTTAGAATTCCCGGAAGTCGAAATCGCTAATAAAGCATCTCCTTCATTACCAAGAGCTAAAACAAGTTGTGCAAAACTGTAAGCCCCATCGCGATCATTGGCATAGGCCGTGTGAAACGCCGTAAAATCGGGTAAGGCAATCACCGGTAAAGCACCTTCTAAATGATTTGAAACCTCTTCCCCCAATTTAGTAGCAATATCCTCAGGGATAGCACGCTTCTTATAAAAATTTTTTAATAACTCCCCGGCGATGTGTCCGGCGTCGGCAGCACTACCCCCATTCCCAGCAATCAGTAATTTACCCCTATTCTTAAACACAGAAACTAAAATATTATATACTCCCTCGATCGCTTCACGACAAATATTTAATTGCGCATAGCGCTCGAATAAAAGACTAAAATGGCTCATAGAAGGCGAGTGTGTAAAATTTTTCCCATTTACCAGAAAAATAGAATTGCAATATTGCAAAACATTATCGATTATATAAAGGAATAGGAAACTGTAGATATGTTTTTCTTTAATAATATTCATCATGAGATTCATCGTGAGCTATGCTGGGGAATTGATTTATTCCGGCGAATGGGGTACGCTTTTTGTATTTCATTTATAGTGGCAGGGATTATCGCACCTATTGTGATAAAATATCTTAAAAACCGGAAAATGGAACAGGTCTTTCGCGATCAGAATGAGGTACATATCCTCGCCCAATTACATAGTCCCAAAGCCCATACACCGACAATGGGCGGTATTATAATCCTAATCGCTATGCTATGCGGAACAATTAGGGTGGTCCATTGGAACTTTCAGGTCATTTTAACACTCATCAGTTATCTCGCATTAGCCATTACGGGATTCGTCGACGATTTTGCTAAAATTCGCGCCCATAATACCCGTGGTATCTCCGGACGCAAAAAATTATTAATCCAACTCATCCTCACAATTGCTATCGCCTTAGCACTACGCCATAATTCAGACTATGCCCAATATTGTGCCCTACCGATCCCATTCTCTAGCTCTATTTGGACGATCTCTTCCGGATTACTCTTCCTTATCTTTCTTTTCTTCGTACTTTCCGGAACAAGTAATGCGGTGAATCTCACCGATGGTTTAGATGGTTTAGTGACGAAATGTGCGATTCCGGTTTTATTTTTCTTTGGAATAGTTGCGATTATCACCGGTAATGAAAGGGCTTCGGCGTGGTGTGACTGCACCCATATCCCTGGTAATGAAGAATTAGCGATCCTATGTGCTTCCATGTTAGGTGGATTGTCCGTATTTCTTTGGTATAACGCATACCCGGCATCGATCTTTATGGGCGATATGGGTTCTCTTTCCCTAGGCATGTTTATCGGCATAATCGCTTTTCTAACGAATCATCCCTTTCATCTCGTCATCGCTGGCGGAATATTTGTCATGGAAGCCCTTTCGGATATGCTACAAGTATTTTCCTTCAAATGCTTTAATAAGCGGCGAATCTTCAAGATGGCTCCCATTCACCACCACTTCGAACTTTCAGGAATGCACGAAGCGAAAATTACTCAACGCTTTGCGATGGTCAGTTATTTTCTTTCCATAATGGCTATGGTTGGTTTATTTCATTTTTTCATTAAATAATTAAGGATTATCATATATGTGTGGAATTATTGGATATGTTGGCCGAAAGCAGGCAAATAATATTTTAATAGATGGTTTAAAGCGACTAGAATATCGCGGCTATGATTCGGCTGGGTTAGCTGTTTTAGACGATGGCACAATTTGTTCTTTAAAGCGTGTAGGGAAGGTACGGGAGCTTGAGAAAGCCCAGGAACATTTTCAGCACAATGGTACAATTGGGATTGGGCATACGCGTTGGGCGACACACGGCATTGTATCGGAGGGGAATGCGCATCCTCATTTGAGTGACGGTAGTCATTTTGCTATCGTCCATAATGGTATTATTGAAAACTATCTTCCAATCAAAACATTTTTACTCGGCAAAAATTATACTTTTTACTCGGATACGGATACGGAAGCCCTTGCCAATCTCATTGATTATCACTATCAGAAAGAGAAAAACTTATCATTTGTCGAGATTGTGCGCAAGAGTCTTTTACATGTGGAGGGGACCTATGGGATTGCGGTATTAGGGAAGATGTTTAAGGAAGAGATTATTGTTGCGCGGAAAAGTTCGCCGCTACTGATTGGGATTGGAGATGGGGAGAATATTATAGCGAGTGATGCATCAGCGATTGCGCGTTATACGAAACAGGTTGTTTATTTAAATGATGGGGAGATTGCGTCGATACATCCCGATACATTTTCGGTGACGACTTTATATGAGGGATTAGTGGACACGGTTTACCACGAATTAGACTGGGAGATTTCGGATGTTGATTTTAAAGGATATCCGCATTACATGTTAAAGGAGATTTTCGAGCAACCGGCAGCGATTGAGAATGCG
The DNA here is from genome assembly GCA_031290315.1 of Puniceicoccales bacterium. Taxonomy (GTDB): domain Bacteria; phylum Verrucomicrobiota; class Verrucomicrobiia; order Opitutales; family LL51; genus LL51. Next base: position 1,543 of record JAITNS010000031.1, on the reverse strand, counting down.
ATGCGTGGGCGATTTACACAGGATGGAAGTTCGACGAAATTTGGGGGCTTACCGTTAGCGTCCCAGGAATTATGTTCCATTGAACGTTTATTATTTTGTGCATGTGGGACGGCGTACCATGCGTGTTTAGAGGGGAAGTATTTGATTGAGCGTTATGCGCGGATTCCGGTAGACATTGAGCATGCGTCGGAGTTTCGATATCGGAATGCTCCACTAGGGCGCAACACATTAGTATTTGTAGTGAGTCAATCGGGGGAGACGATTGACACATTAGGGGCATTATACGAGGCGAAGCGGAAGGGAAATTTAGTGATGGGGATAACGAATGTGGTAGGTTCGACGATTGCGCGGGCGACGGACGGTGGAATTTACCAGCATGCTGGGTGTGAGATGGGGGTAGCGTCGACGAAAGCATTTACATCGCAGTTAACAATTTTATCGATGTTAGCGTTATTATTTGGGCGGAGGCGGGACATGGATTACGCGACTGGGCAGCAATATGCGCATGCATTAAGATCATTACCGGAGCGAGTGGAGGAGGTATTAGGGTTATCGGAGGAGATACGTTTAATAGCGGAGCGGTATTACAGGATGGAGCATTTTTTATTTTTAGGTCGGCAAGGGATGTATCCGATTGCATTAGAGGGGGCGTTAAAGTTAAAGGAAATAGCGTACGTACATGCGGAAGGGATACCGACGGCGGAGTTAAAGCATGGGCCAATAGCGTTAATATCGGAGGGGGCGGTGAGTATATTTATAGCGACGCAGAAGGAATTATTAGAGAAGACGGTGAGCAACATACAGGAGGTACGGGCGCGAGGTGGGAAGGTAGTGGTGATTACGAATGATAATCGGATAGAATGGAAGGTAATAAGTGATGATGTGATAGTGGTACCGGAGGTACATGGGGGGATCAACCCGATAATATCGGTAATTCCGCTACAATTTTTCGCATATTACATAGGGATCTTACGAGGGTATGATGTAGACCGGCCGCGCAACCTAGCGAAATCGGTAACCGTGGAGTAAATAACAAATTAAATTTTTAAAAATTTTATTGCGATTCATCCTGCTCGTCTTGTTCATCGTCAAAATTCACTCTAACTCCCCCCCGTTTTGCACCTTTTGTTTCTAGCTCCCCACGCAGTGCTTCCCATTCGTCGCTAGATTTACCCCTTTCAGATAATTGCCTGATCTTCGCATCTACGTAATCCAATAGCGTAGATCCGTTGTTATCTTTTGTATTCAAGTCTACACCTGGAGTGTTCATGCATAGGTGTATAAATTCAATGCTATCTTGTCTTTCATAGCAGCAACAAGCATACATTAGCGGAGTTCCTTCGACTATACCCTCCATCATCTCTACCTTCTGATTTACATCTGCACGTTTATTAATTAATAAACGTACAACTTCCATATTTTTTTCTTCATAAGCCGCTACCAATAATGGAAGAGCGCTCATATCCCTTATCCGAACTTTAGCATTTAAATCTGTAATTTTTGAAATATAGGCCTCTGCTCGTTTGATTTTTTCTTCAGATGT
>JAITNS010000022.1 GCA_031290315.1 Puniceicoccales bacterium | reverse complement strand
CTTTGTATTTAAAATTTTCCTTATTTTTTTTATAATAATATTTCACTTAAAGTCAGTCTCAATTTTACATCCCAATTTTTTGTGACACTACGATATTTCTTTTCTCTCAAATCTTTTTTCCAAAAACATCTCGCATTCTTTTAGATGTTAGTTCCTTAGCTCCTCAGTTTTTTCATCACTCATTTATTTCAATTCTTTTCATCCCTTTGTATTTAAAATCTTCCTTATTTTTTTTTATAATAATATTCCAATTAAAGTCAGTCTCAATTTTATATCCCAATTTTTTGTGACATTTCGATATTTCTTTTCTCTCAAATCTTTTTTCCCAGAATATCTCGCATTCTCTTAGATTTTACATTTCGATTTTTTTGCGACACTACGATATTTCTTTTTCTTCCCAAATCTTTTTTCCCAAAACATTTCGTATTCTTTTAGATGTTAGTTCCTCAGCTCTTCAGTTTTTTCACTCATTTATTTCAATTCCTTTCGCTTCCTTTGTATTTAAAATCTTCCTTATTTTTTTTATAATAATATTCCAATTAAAGTCAGTCTCAATTTTACATCCCGATTTTTTATGACATCTCGATATTTCTTTCTTCCAAAATCTTTTTTCCAAAAACATCTCGCATTCTTTTAGATGTTAGTTCCTTAGCTCCTCAGTTTTTTCATTATTCATCTGTTCCAACTCCTTTCGTTTCCTTTGTATTTATAATCTTCCTTATTTTTTTTTAACAATATTCCAATTAAAGTCAGTCTCAATATTTTCGCTTCTTATTTATCCCAATCCCCTTTTTCGTAATCCTTCCTATTTCAGAAAATGACGGATGAAAAATGATAACTTACTCTGCGTGAAAAAGTAATAGTGAAATAACCTTCCCAATAATGAAAAGTAAAATAGTAAAAAAAACATCGATAGCCAACTTTTCACGGGCATCGCCATGAAAAATACATTAAGTTGTGGAGCAAAACGACTAATCATCCCTAACCCAAACTCCGCTAAAAATAATACAATTAAAATCGGTGCCGAAAAACAAAAAATCGCTTCCATAATATCATCTACAAGCGACATCATAAACGCTGGAAAATTGACATCGAAGGTCGGGAAAAATGTAAACACCGGCCAAATAATATATGTCTCATAAATAACTCCCAGAAAAAATAAAAATCCTCCCATCGTAAAAAATAAGGTAGCAATCATCTGGGTTAAAAAGCTACCTAATAGGGAAGTCTGCGAGCCCGCAACCGGATCAAATGTCATCGCCTGCGACGACCCTCGCTGAATATCAATGATAAATCCAACACTATCCGTTACGTAAAATACAAAACCCGATAAAAATCCTAGCATCGCTCCAATAATTACTTCTTTACAAATCGTAACAAATAAGACAAGTAAAGGGATTTGAATTGTAGGTAAGGTGGGGTAGATGACGTGGAAGAGCGGAAGCGCCATCGCAAATATAATCACATTACGCCCCATACCCATAATATATTGCTTAGCAAATACCGGCGTTAACGATAATGCCGCTGCTAAACGTACAATACACATCATCATCAAAAATAAAATGGATGTTATATGTTCTATTCCCATCAGCGAATGATCGACGGAAAGTTAGAAAATAAGCCACTGGCAAATGCAAGTAATTCGTTACCAATCCAGTATCCAGATAACATCAAAACTAAAACAGTGAAAAATAATTTAATGGCAAACCCTAAAGTTTGCTCTTGAATTTGAGTAAGCGCTTGCAGTAAACTCGTTATCAATCCGACACATGTTGCTACTAAAATAGGCGGCATCGATAACATTAATACGAGCATCATCGCCTGTTCCGTAATATTGATAATAAAATCTTGATCCATATCGCCGTGTTATTTATTTTTTAGCCAAATTTACTCGAATAGCAAGTTTTTTAGATGAGGTCTATTACCTGTATGCGATGAAAAATCGATCAAATTTATTTAAATCCTGCATAATCTCTGTCCGTCGAAAATATTTTCCATACCTTTCTTGGAGTTTCTGGGAATGTAAAATACCCGTTTCAATGGCGATAATACCATTAGTTTTGAGAAATTTTGGAGCACTTGAGAGGATGATTTCAATATCACTAAGGCCTTCGTCATCGGCAACAAGTGCACTAATGGGCTCATATTTCCGAACTTCTTCTTGGGCCGCATCGAATTCCTGGCGTGTTAAGTAAGGAGGATTAGCGACGATCACGTCGAATTTATTGCTCCATCGTTCCTCCCCAAAGGCGCTGTACCAATCCGATTCCAAAATGTGTACATTGTTTACACCATTTCGTTGCTTATTTTCTCGGGCAACCGCTAAGGCTAATGGCGATTTATCTACCGCATATACCTGGCTTTCCGGAAAATATTTCCCCAAAGCAATGGCAATAGCTCCACTCCCTGTCCCTAGATCTAAAATACTCAATGGTGAATGGTTCATTTTTTCGTGATCTTTACAACCAATCTTTTTGTAGCATTGATTAATGTTATCTATTAACCATTCGACGAGCATTTCCGTTTCATGGCGAGGGATTAAAACACGGACATCAACAAATAATTTGACGCCACAAAAATCAACCTGTCCCAAGATATATTGTAAAGGCTCACGTTTTGCACGGCGCACAAATAATACTCGGAGACGGGCCTCTGCTTGAGGATCGACCGTCATTTGGTATTTTAAATACAACTCCAATCGCGAACAACCTAAAACATGGGCAAATAACCATTCGGCATCACATTTAGGTCGCTCGATATTTTTAGAACGTAGAAAAGCACTTCCCCGTGTAAGCAATTCAAGAATCGACCTCATCGACCTCCCTTATCGATGAGGAATAACTTCTTTTGCTGGAATATCACGGTTTTTCGTAGACAAATTCTCCCTAAAAAACATAGAACTCCCATTTTTTTGCGTAGCCGTATGATCTTTATGGAGGTTGGGATATAATTTGCCCAGTGATGTGATTGAAGAAGGAGAAATTCCCACAAGAAATTTTTGCTCATTACATTGTATGACTGCAATATAATGGCGCCCTCCTATTGATAAGCGTTCGGTTACACATAAATTATCACGATTTATATTTTCCTTACCGATTTGCTGAGGGAAAAACCAGCCTTTTTTTCGGAAAAGGACAAAGAAGTAACCACCTAATGCAAGGAGAATAAGAAAAATAACAGATTTAAAAAATGCTTCGAGCATAGATTAATGCTTTTTCTCCTTTACTTTCATAGCATCCTTACCAATCCTTTTACGGATATAATACAATTTTGCACGCATAGGTATACTGACGCGTTCGACTTCGACACGTGCGATACTCGGTGAATGCAGCGGGAAGACGCGTTCGACACCTTCGCCGGCGATCACGCGTCGTACGGTAAAGGATGCGGAAATTCCAGAATGTTTTTTAGCAATTACGATTCCCGAAAAAATTTGAATACGCTCCTTATCACCTTCCCGTATTTTGACGTGCACTTTTACGCCATCGCCTACCTTGAAATTATTCCGATCAGTGATCAATTGCCCTGCAGTAATATTTTGAATAATTAAACTCATATGCTTCCAGATTTATACGATTGGAGAACTAAAATATTAGTCAAACATTTTTATGACGACTCCTTGATTTCTTTAAAATAAGGGCTACTCGCCCTTATAATCCTCGCCAGGAAACATTGTTTCCTGGACTTTGAAATTATGGGACTCCGTCCCAAACCCTGCAAGGAGTCATGGACTCCTTGACCTGGTTTTCGGGCAAAGATTGCCAATGGCATATCTTTGACCGAAACAGAGCCTGGCCGCATTTGGCCGCATTTATTAAGTTCAAAGAATAATATTCTTTGAACGGTTCCTTTGGCCATAGATTAGATACCGTTGGCATCTAATCTATGGCTATAAAGGAGGTCCAGGGGATACTATCCCCTGGCGGGGTTTGGGGCGGAGCCCCATATATTTTTCTTTAACATTGCCAAAGAAATTGAGCTATTCATGCTAGTTGATATGAATTTATTGAGTAAGATTCGCAATTTCTG
>JAITNS010000106.1 GCA_031290315.1 Puniceicoccales bacterium | reverse complement strand
AATAATTATGTATACTATACATAATTATTGGGCTAATAAAAGGTCAAGGAGTCCGTGACTCCTTGTGGGGTATGGGGCAAAGCCCCATATATCTGTTTTTTGTTAATAGCACAGCCTGGCTATAAAGGAGGTCCAGGGGATATTATCCCCTGGCGGGTCTGGGGGCGGAGCCTCATATCTAAAAGTAAGGGCTCCTCGCCCTTATAATCCTCGCCAGGAAACATTGTTTCCTGGACCTTAATTGTAGCCTAATAATTATGTATACTATACATAATTATTGGGCTAATAAAAGGTCAAGGAGTCCGTGACTCCTTGTGGGGTATGGGGCAAAGCCCCATATAATAGCGGTTGTCTTCTAATAATATTTTATAAAGCAAAAGATCTATAACAAAATCTTTTCTCCCTAATACGTCGACCAGTTGAAACATATTACAGTAAATTTAAAATCTACAATTTCAAACGGTGGTACCTGACCGGGGACTCGAACCCCGAACCAATTGATTAAGAGTCAACTGCTCTGCCAATTGAGCTAGTCAGGCAAAATATACTCCTAAGATCATATTAAATGCTTATTTGACAAGCATTTTTTAATGGAAAGATTTTAAACATAATTAATAAAGGTAATATTTTTTGGTCTGATTATAAAAAGTAGTTGTGGAACGTGTCCATTTATTTCGAAAATGATTAACATCAATCGATTTGCCATCAAATAACTTTTTGACCAATTCCTCATCTCCAATGTGTTTTTGAATCATTTCACGCTGCAATTTCGTCAAACGATCCCATTTCATTTTTCTTAAAGTTTCTTGTTGAACAGTAGTTAATTTTTTTAGATCGCGTATGATTGATTTTGCTATACTATTTGTTTTTTTGGAGGAGGGTGATTGCGTTTTTTCAAATGTTACCCAATCACAATCGGGAATCCATTCTTGGGCTTCTGCCATAAATATGAGGCTCAAAAAAGCTGGAACAGTTTGAGTAATATCGGTTACGATTAGCTCCAAATACTCTTGTTTATTTTGTTTTACAACCGTTAACGAACAACCTTTCAATGCACTGGGATATTCTTTTTTTATTTTATCTAATATTTTCTTTACCGGTACGGTAGTTGAAATATATTTGAATGATCGTTGCGGAGTTTCTGGCAGTGCTATCATTTTAAGAAAACCGATATCATTAGGAATTGTAGCAAAAGAAATTATAGCATATTCAAAAATAGAAGCAACATTTTGAATGTTAGGCGATAAGGGAATAAGGGAATCATTTTTATAATGGCCAAGTTCAGTTAATGTTTTTTTCCGACTCCATCTCCTCATTTTTATGACTTTAAGTTGTCCACTTTTTAAATTTTTTTCACTACAAAAAGCCCCATGGGCACAAGTCGATGACCCACAATTACATTTCATTTCGAAATTTTTTCCACGTTCTTTTATGTAATGCGCTTTTTCAGCGATGGTCATGCCATGAAAAAGAGGCTCGCCCTCAAACATTCCTAAAAAACTTAAATAATCTTTGTACATAATAGGGCCACCCATATAATTCCCGAGAGGATTGGGACGATCAAGAATTATGACATCAATTCCATTATTAAAACAAGCACACATCATATGTAGCATAGAAGCGGCATATGTATAATAACGTATGCCAATATCCTGCAGATCAATAACAACAACATTTAAATCTTTGAGCCACGCCGGTTCCGGAGCACGCCGATTGGGAGTATGTGTGCAATAAACTTTGATGCCCCGATCTTCCAATTGCTTGCTATCTACCATTTTTTCAAGCTGTCCAAGAGGTGCAATGGAACCAAGCTTAAACTCTTTTTGTTCTGAAGAAACATTCGAGGTAAGTTGTGTGCCATCTTCATGCTCAGGAAAAAAAACAGCCTTTAATTGAATTTCTTTATGCTCAAAAAATATATTTAAAGTCGGACAATTCTTCAAATTTCGAGCACCACTATTGGTTAAAAGCCCTACCTTTTTACCTTTTATATCCGAAAATTTGCGCTCTTCAAGGACATCAATCCCATTCATGAATTTACCATGTAACCGTTCGCTAAAACCAAAAATTCCACAGAAAAATAAAATAAAAATTCCGTAGAAAATCTTTTGTGATATTCTAATACTATTCATACAAATGAAAAGACTTAGTTTTTTCGATAAATTGTAAAGCAGAAGTATGCCATTTGTCTTTAAAATACTGCGGATTAATGTGTTCCATAGAGGATATTTTCTCCACTAATTCATTATCGCCTATTTCTGCTCCCAAATGGGAATGATTCTCTTCACTGTCAGAATAAAATTTAGAATACTTTTGCGATAAAGCAAGCAACGTTAATCCAAATATTCCTGGCGAAACTTTACGAATATCTTTAATATTAATCTCAATGATATTTTTATTTCTCTTATTAATCGTTAAGGTATATCCTTTGGGATGTCCCGGACAATTCGCGTAAATAAATTCAATAATACGGTGAGAGATAACGAATTTTGATGAAAATCTATGGAAAGGAAGACTATTAGCCCAATCGATTTCTATTGTTAAAAAACTACAATTATCAAGACCATGGTTGGCTGATACTAAACGCCCCAATTCCCAAAAGACAAATTCATAAGCAGATTGTAAATTCGCTATATTAGGAGATGTCTGAACCCATGGCAATTTCGTGTCTTGCCATAACATACTACGCTTCCAGCCTTCCATGGGAACAACGGTTAATTTCCCTTTCTTTAATACTTCTTTTGAACAACTTAATCCCGGAAAAATAACCCCCGTTTCAATACGTTTTCGAGCAGCAATATCCCTATTACTCATTTGGACAAATTGGGCAAGTTCTCCAATTGTTAATCCATGAAAAAGTGGCATATCCTCGATCGGCCCCCAAATGGAAGTATTATCGCTCTCCATAATCGGCCCACCAACATAATGTCCACCTAAAGGATTGGGACGATCAAGGATTATGAGTTCGATATTCTTTTCAAAACAGGCAACCATCGTGTATACCATAAATACCCAGTAATTATAACAACGTATACCTATCCCCTGAAGATCAACTACTACCGCATCTAGGCCCCTTAACCATACATCTTTTGGTTTAGAATTGGAAGCATAGACAGAATATATAGGGATTCCCTCTATTTCATCATTGTAAAAAGTCTCATAGGCCATAAATTGGCCCTTTAGTCCGTGGACGGGTGCCAAAATAACTTCAAGGTTAACATTTGGAGCATTTTTTAAAATTTTCCACGTTAATTCCCCCCGAGAATTGACACCCGCTTGGTTTGTTAAAATCCCAATTCGCTTACCTTGTAAAATGTCAAAGCCACGCTCTTCCAATACATCGATGCCTAATTTTACCACTGGCTTAGAAACCTCTTTGTGCCGCAAAGGAGTTAGTAAAATAGCACTAACAAATAAACATAAAATACCTAAACCTTTTATTGCTTTCATTATTTTCATATTATTTTTGCATAAATTTGCATGACATATTTTTGATTAAATGAAAAAATTACCACACTAACAAAACTATTGTTTTATCGTGCGAAAAATCATGCATTTTGTCAAGTACAGTTTTTAGGGGCTCCCCCACAAGGAAATAAATAAGGGCTCCTCGCCCTTATAATCCTCGCCAGGAAACAATGTTTCCTGGACCTTGGGACCGCCCTGGATCATGTGCAACGCACGTGGTCCAGAGCGAATCACAATGCCTGGTCATAAATATTAAGTTCAAAGAATAATATTCTTTGAACGATTTCCTTGGCCCTAGATTGGATGCCAACGGCATCTAATCTGGGGCCTTAAAGGAGGTCCAGAGGATACTATCCCTTGGCGGGGTTTGGGGCAGTACCCCATATATCTACT